>JBEHXD010000025.1:0-21633 GCA_048498875.1 Verrucomicrobiota bacterium | reverse complement strand
GCGACGCGATTCAGGTCGAGACGCTCGGCTTGCAGGCCCATCATGAATGCTTAGCTGCTCCGCGAGTGGAACGCGTTCCGAAGGATCCGAGCAGAAAAGGAAGACCATACGCCTCCGCAGGCGCGCGATAGTCCGACATCACGCGATCGAACGCGATATCCCGTTCGTGTGCATCGTGGGAAAAAGAGCCGCCAAAACCGCCGTCGTAATACACTCCCAAAAAGCCAAAAATAATCGCGAGCGCAAACGAGCCCCACAACTTCCCCACGAAATTTTCACGCGGGGATACTTCGGGCGTTTCGGGTCCCAAGCCTCCCTTGGCCCAAATAATCGACTCCACCTCCAGAGCCGTGAATTTGCTTTCGCGCAAAATCGTTTCCATCGCCGCCAGATCCCCGGCCGTCCGGGCCTCGCAGAAATCCGCCCATTTGCCGTGTTTTTCGATTCTCTCGCGGTATTGGTTCATGAGGCCGGCGTTTGATGCACCATATCTCCTTCATCGTGCCAATCATGAATCAGGTCCCGCATGATCAAAGCGTGGTCGAAGACAATGGATCCCGCGGGAAACCGCACCGGGTCCTGAAAGTAGCTGGATGCCACCTGGGAAACCGCCAGATGCCGGACGCGCCAGCCCTTCGTATTCAAGCGCAAACCGTCTGATTGTCTGCCGTCACCCGAAGGCGAATAGCCCAAACTTCCTCCTTCGAAAAAGGCCGACGCCTCCTGCAATGAAGCGAAACAGGACGATCCGGGAAAATCATCATCCTCCCGGCCGTTCACGCTCACACTAACGATTCCGTCCACCGAACGCATCGACAGCTGGATCTCGCCGCCATCGTCAGTCACCGAAAAACGGGCGGCGTGATGCTCTCCCGGAAAAAACCGGCCACCCGCAAAACGATTAAACCATGACGCACTGTCCCGTCGTGGAATATAAACACCCTCCCTGGATTCGTTGCGGGCATTGTTCCACTCCGTCGCAATGCGATGAGCCGCGTTCTCGCTGGACAGGCCGAAAATCCGCGGAACACCGGCCGGGCGCATTTGTTCGAGACGAATGAGACAGATTCCCACCAAAGCGTGACCGCGATGAAGTTTGGGGCGGAAAGGAGCCGGAAGAAGTCGCTGTACCACCTCGGGTGCGGCCCGGAAATTCACAAGAAGCCGGCGTTTAATCAGTCCTTTGACCTTGGGTATGCGCATCGTGACCTAAATTGTATTCGATTTGGATTCTGGAAGCAGTCGGATCTATAAAAAGGAATGGTTTACTTCTTCCCGCCAGGTCCGGCGGAAAGTGAAGACAAAAGTTGCGACTGGTCGAGCCTCCAGCCTGCCACGGCGCAAAAGGCGAAACCCAGTGCGTTGGCGGTGCCATGAAGCGCCCGCATCCACGGCACGTCGAGCCAGGGTAGAGGTGAAACAAAAGACCGCGCGGCATACAACAACGCGAGGGTCATGCCGAAAATCAGCGACACTCCGGCGATCGCCCAAAGCAAACGCGTGAGTCCAGAATGGGAATTATTACAGGCGAGACGCAACTGAAACCCCGCCATGATCACGGCGCTCGCCGCCAAAACGAATGCCGCAAGGAACTCGATCACGCGTGAATGCCCGAGCTGGCTGGCGGTGATGCCCGCGGCGACGAGAGGCACACCGGCCATCACACCTCCCGCGGAAATGGCCGCGAGACGGGAGGAGGAAAATTCCCGCAGCACCATTCCGGTCACGACGGGCAGAACCAAACCGGCGAAATGAAAATGAACCGCGGTCAGCTGCACGATATCCGTGCCAAATTCCAACGGATGCCACCCGCATCGATCCGCCAGCAGCCACGCGCCGCCAATTGCAACCAACGCGAGACCGATGTCCCGGCAGAGAGCCCAGAAGGGCATCACTCCGCGGGACAAAATCCGCACCGTCCCAAGCCCCGCCAGCAGGAGAAGCAGCAGGATCCAGGGAGTGGCCAATACCGCCGCCCATCGGCCCGGAGCGCACAAACCGGATAACATTAACAAAAGCGCCGCGGGAAACTGCAGCCAGCGAGTGGCCTCGTGCCATTTTTTCCAGCGTAACGGATCTTCAGGCACCGCCACCAAATCCAACAGGAACGGCATCAGCACCAACGCGGCAAATCCAATCAACGTGGTGGACCAGGAGAAGCTCCGCAAATCGGAAACCGTCCCGCCGGCGACCGCCAGCCAAACCGCAGCACCGATTCCCGCCGCCACCCTCGAGGGAAAAACCCGGCGGGCAGCGGTCATTTTTCACCGCCCGTTGAAATTGCCCGCTGCATGGCGAGTTTTGATTCGACCGCAAAACGCCGCTGCAAGCCGCGCGCCAGCGGGCTTGCCAGCCTCACCAGCCAAAACCGTGGCTGGGAAAACGCGCGCAAATCGTACCAAACCGCGTCGTCCGCGAGCCACTCCACGGAAAAGCGCTCCTCCCCTCGCTCCACGTGTCCCGGCAGCGTGCCATAGGCAAAACCGAAACGCCGCACCGGCGCACTTTCATCGAACGTGTAAACGATGCGACACGCATTCAGCCACCAAAGCCCATAGACGTGAGCCAGCATCGCCACAACCTGTCCCTCTTGAATCGGTGCGTTGGCCGGATCGATCCGCGTCCATGGCGCCGGAAACATCGTCCACGCGCGTACCGCGGCACACGCCTGCCGGAAAACCGCCTCGCCCCGGCCGAGCAGCACCCGGTTATGATCGAGGTTGTAACCCGCGGGAGAACGATCGAGCGATTGTCCGACCTCGGCATAACTGAAGGCCAGTGTCCGTTGTTCGCGCAGAAACGCGTCGATACGATCGGAAGAAGGAGGAAACACGGATACGCTCACCCCTGGAAGATGAAGCGGACCCTGGTTTTTGTCGATAGGCCTGAGAATCCGAAAAAGAAAAGCTTCGCTCCGTTGCTTGCGATCAACCCGTCCCTCGAATTTTAAGGAACTACAGAACTCCAATAGCCCGACGCCAGCGCCGGGGGTTCCGTGGCAGAGTAGCGGTCCCGGCGGTCAGGATTGTCTTGTTAATTGATCAATCCTCCGTCCGTCCGGGCCCACGTTCCTCCTACTCACATGTCTATTTTAACCATTGGCCGCTCTTTTTTCGCGACCCTGATTCTTCTGGCCACCGCCGCAGCGCAATCAACCGCCCCCGCCTATTACTTTACCACCCTCGCGGGCGCCGTTCATCACACCAGCTTCGACGGAACCTGCCTCACCGCCCGCTTTAACGCCCCCAATGGCACTGCGCTTGATGCAGCGGGCAACGTATATGTGGCGGACTCCGGTAATCACACCATCCGTAAAGTCACCCCGGCCGGAGTCGTCACGACGCTGGCCGGACTCGCGGGCATCCCGGGTTCATCCGACGGCGTCGGCTCCGCCGCACGATTCTACAACCCACAGGCCGTGGCGGTGGACGCGACGGGCAATGTTTTCGTCGCCGACGGCGGCAATTTCACGATTCGCAAAATAACCCCGGCAGGAGTGGTCACCACGCTGGCCGGACTGGCCGGGCACAATGGCGACGTCGATGGCACGGGTTCGGCGGCTCGATTCCTTATCCCGGGTAAAACCGCCCTGGTCATCGATCACAGTGGCAATCTGTATCTTGCCGACGGCAAAATCCGGAAGATCACTCCCGCGGGAGTGGTCAGTACCTTCATCACCCCGGATGCCACGTTCTCTTATTTAAACGTGACCCGCACGGTCGGTGATTCATTTACCCTCGGTATAGACGGAGCAGACAACCTCTACACCAACGGCGCCAACGCGGGCGACCTCGGCGCCATCAAGATCACGCCCGCCGGCATCGCTTCCGCCGCAGCCCCCAACGGAGCGAGCGTGATTGAGGGTCTCGCGGCTGATCCCGCTGGTCATGTCTATGTCGCCTTAAGTTACGAAAACTATGTCCAAACGCTGATGCGTGACGGCAAAATCATCACGGGCAACAATGACTACAGGCTGGCCACGTACAGTCGGGATGGAGCCAGCGGCAACCTGGGCACGCCGACAGGACTTTCCGTCGACAGCGCGGACAACGCTTACTTTGCCGATCTCAATACCAGCAATATTCGCGTCGTTGATCCCAGTGGGGTCATTTCGACTTTGGCCGGCGAGACGGACTACGGCGTGCTGGACGGCGCGGGAGCGATCGCGCGTTTTGACCGGCCCGCCGGCATCGCGGTCGATGCTTCCGGCAACGTGTACGTCGCCGATCTGGCGAGTTCCACGATCCGAAAAGTAACTCCCACCGGAACAGTCAGCACAATCGCGGGCACCGCGTATGCCACCGGATCAACCGATGGCAATGGTCCGGCGGCGCGTTTCAATTTACCGACTTCGGTGGCGCTCGACAGCACCGGTAACTTGCTGGTCGCCGACTATGGCAATCACACGATTCGCAAAATTTCCCCGGGCGGCGATGTGACCACGCTGGCAGGACTGGCCGGACAAAGCGGCGCAGCCGACGGTGCTGGCAATCTTGCGCGCTTCAACTCTCCTTCCGGACTGGTGGTCGATGTAAGCGGCACTATTTTCGTCTGCGACTCCGGCAATCAAATCATCCGCCAAATCACGCCTGCTGGTATCGTGAGCACTCTCGCCGGAGCAGTCGTCTCGGGGACATCGACCCGACTCGACGGCACGGGAGCCTCCGCCCGCTTTGCCAATCCCTGGTCAATTTGCGCCGATGGCACGGGCAATTTGTACGTCACTGAATCCCCTTTGTCGATTGGCGGAGCATTGCGAAAAATCACTGCCGCCGGCGTGGTTTCAACCGTTCACTTCGGAACGAACGACAAAAACTATCCCAATTACCCTCTGGTCGCGGCAAACCAAGCAACCGGCGATGTGTTGATCACGAGCAATGGCGTCACGACCGAAATCAAACCAAACGGGGAAACGATCACTCTCTCTGCCACCAATGGGATCCCCTTTATTCTACCGCCCGCGCACTCCACCACCAGCGGGCCACTGCGATACGGCGGCCTGGCGGTGACCCCCGATGGGGTTGTTTATTATGCAGACGGTCTCGGTACCATCCGCCAGGCCATCCGTCTCACTCAACCCGGGGCGAGTCTATCCTTCACCACCCAATCTGCGGACAGCACGATCAACGAGGGTGACACGCTTGCTCTCAGCGCCAGTGTGTCCGGAACCCAGCCGATCGCTTATCAATGGTTGAAAGAGGGAGCGGAAATCCCCGGAGCCAATTCATCAACCCTCACGATCACCGGAGCCGTGGGAGGCAATGGCGGGGTTTATACCCTTTCGGCCCAAAACGCCACCGGACGAATTCTCAGCAACGCGATCACCGTGGCGGTTCTGGCCAAGCCTCAAATTATCCAGGAAATCAACAAACCACTTGAGTATTTGCATCACACGGTCAGCGCCGGTGCCTCGATCTCCCTGAGTGTGGTTGCCCGTGGCTCACCTCCGCCCGATTTTCAATGGCGGAAGGACTCGCTTAATCTTTCAGGCGTCAGCGGCACTACCTGGCCCCAGTATAACTCCAGCATCCCCGGCTTTAACAATGCGCTGACACTGGACAATCTCGCAACCAGGGACACCGGTGATTACTCCGTGCTCGTCTCAAACGCCGCCGGCTCTGTCAGCAGCATTCCTTTTTCGCTCGTCGTCACACCCAGGATCGGCACCCAACCTTCCGACCGGACCGTTCCCGCCGACAGCGACGTCACTTTCAGCGTGGTGGCCAGCGGTGCACCCACCCTGAATTACCAATGGCAAAAAGGCGGCGTGAATCTGGCCGGTGCCACGAGCAGCACGCTCACTCTCACGTCCGTCACCGTCGCCGATGCCGGCAGCTATCAGGTCGTGATATCCGATCCCGCCATCGCGGCCTCAACGGTCACCAGCAAATCGGTGACACTTACCCTGACGACTTCTCAATCGGCCCCCACCATCAGCGGACAGCCCGAAGACTGGACGACCTACGGCTATGCTCCCCAAGCCAATGCCTTTCAAGTGGTGGCTGACGGTTCGCCCAATAATTTCACGTATCAGTGGATGAAGGACGGCGTCGCCATCGCCGGCGCCACCAGCAGCGGTTTGTCGTTTGGGAAGCTGGTCGCCACCGATGTCGGCACCTACAGCGTGACCGTCACCAACTCCGTGGGGTCAGTCACCAGCCGAAACGCGGCGCTGACGTTGGTCAAAGGGGCAGGAGTCATCGATTCCACATCTTATCCGGCAATCGTCACCGCACCGGCCAGTCAAAGCGCTCCTCCGGGTGCGTCAGTTTCCTTCTCGGTCAATGCCACGGGGAGTCCATCCCCCACCTATCAGTGGCAGAAAAACGGCGGTAACATCACGGGGGCCACCACCAGTATGCTCACCCTGCCCAACGTCACGGCCAACGACGCTGCCACTTACACCGTGCTCGTTGCCCTTCCCGTGCCGAATCCAATTTCGGGAGACTCCTACGGTGGCGTCACTGCCCGCTCGGCAACCCTGACCGTCACCGGCACGCTCCCGAGTTCACCTCCAAGCAAGACGGTGACAACGGGCCATGGCACATCGTTCTCCGCCGGTGGCACAACCGGTTCCATTCAATGGCAGATTTCCACCAACAACGGGACTTCGTGGTCCAACCTGACCGACAGCAGTATCTACAGCGGCACTACCACCTCAACCCTGACGATCACGACGGCTGACTCCACGCTGAACGCTGCACAATATCGCTATGTTGCCACCAACAACGGCGTTTCCCTGCCCAGTTCCGCGGCAACGTTGACGGTGGCCCCGGCATTTTTCCCTTATCCGACCGCCGTGGCCGTGGACAGCCAGGGCAACCTCTTTGTCGCCGATGCCCACGCCAACACCATTCAGAAAGTGTCGACCTCCGGTCAGGTTGCCCTGATCGCCGGAACGAATGGCACGGCCGGTTCTTCCGACGGGACCGGAAGCAGTGCGCGGTTTAATCAACCCGGCGGGCTTCAGCTGACTTCATCGGGCGCGCTGTTTGTCACCGACACAGCCAACGGCACGATCCGCAGCATCACGACCAGTGGCACCGTCACCACTTTCGCCGGAACGTCCGGCACGCGCGGCAGCACTGACGGCAGCGGTTCAGCCGCTTCATTTTCCGCCCCCACCGGGGTGGCGGTCGACGGAAATGGAAATCTGTTCATTACCGATGCGATGAACAATACCGTGCGGAAAATCACGCCGGCGGGAATTGTCACTACACTCGCCGGCACCGCGACCGTCCCGGGCTCGGTTGATGCGACCGGCGGAAGCGCCCGCTTCAATTTCCCCACGGGAATCGCCATTGATGGAAACGGCAACCTGTTCGTTGCCGACACCACGAATAACATTATCCGGAAAATTTCCTCCGCAGGTACGGTAAGCACCCTCGCGGGACTGGCCGGTGTGAGCGGCAGCACCGATGGGGACGGCGTCAACGCCTTGTTCAACCACCCGGGCGGGCTGGCGATTGACGGCGGAGGAAATCTCTTTGTGGCCGACACGGGCAACTCCACCATCCGCAGGATTTCTCCCTCGGGGAATGTCACCACTTTCGCCGGACTTCCGGGAATCGCCGGCCTCCAGGACGGCGTTGGATCGCAGGCTTTCCTCAATCAACCCCAGGCACTTGGCTTCGGCAGCGACGGCAATCTCTACGTGGCCGATACCGGTAACGCCGCTCTTCGCAAAATCTCCTCCACGGTATCCGTTACGACCCTGACCCTCACAGCCGCACCGACCGGGGACGGAACCGCCCCCAGCGGTTCCACCGGAACCAGCGGCACAGGCACAACCGGGACCGGAAGCTCGAGCGGACAATCCACCACTCCTTCATCAAGTGGAGGCGGTGGATCGCTTGGCGCCTTGTTCACCCTGCTGCTGGCCGCGCTGGGTGCAGCCCGCACGCTCATGGTCGCCCCGCGGAAAAACTGAGCCACCTCAGTGTATCCGGGTGGCCTCGGCGATTTTTTGTCCGACCGGCGCCACCACCGGTTCGCGCGGCCGGCGCTGTTGGAAAGGCACGGAGTTCACGATCCCATTCAGGAGCGCGGAGGGACGTCCATTCGTCGCTTCCAGCTGGGCGACAAGCTGGTCGATCGTGTCCGTATCGCGATAATCGAGCCCGCGACCGAGCGCGTAGGTGAGCATTTTTTCGCTCAGGCAATAAAAGTAATCGCGGCGGTGCTTCGTCGCGAGGACATGCTTCAGCTCCTGCACATCCTTGAAGGTCTCACCGGTGATCAACTGACCGGCTGGCTCCACTTGGTGCTTCATGTCGATGTCGCGCCAGGCGCCCATTGCATTGAAATTCTCGAGTGCGAGGCCGAGGGGATCCATGCGGCTGTGGCAGGAATGACACATCGGATTCGTCGCGTGCAGCGAAAGATTTTCGCGCAGCGTCATCTGCATGATCTTTTCGGGACTCGCCGCATCCTCGAGCGCCGGGATATTCGGCGGTGGCGGCGCGGGCGGCGTGCCAAGGATGGCATTCAAAATAAACACCCCGCGCTTCACTGGCGAAGTACGCGTGGGATTCGAGGTCACTGCCAGCGTAGTCCCCTGGGTGAGAATTCCGCCGCGTGGACTGCCGGGCACGAGCTGCACCTTGCGCATGGCCGGGCCTTCCACTCCGGGAATGCCGTAATGTTTGGCCAGCGTTTCATTCAGGAATGTATAATCGCACTCGATCATCTCGAGCAGACTGCGATCCTCCTTCAACAGGTAAGCGAATGACATTTCCGTTTCCTGCTGCATCGCCTGGCGCAATTCGTAGGTCAGTTTCGGTTTCGGCACCGCGAGTGAAGCGAGGTACACCTTGATCGCGTTGGCCATCGCCGCATTCTGTTCCGGCGTGCGTTTGTCTTCCGGAATCGGACTGATCTTCATGTAGTCCGCAAACGCCTGCTCGAGCGCGGGGTTGGGGTGCTCGCGCAAAAAGATGGAAGCCGGTTCGATTTGCACCGAACTGATGTCGCGTGCCTGCAGCCATTGTCCGGTAAAGTTGCGTACGAACTGGGCGGAGCGTGGATCCGTCAGAAGGCGTCTCAATTGCCCGGGCAGATTGGCCCGGAGTTTTCCCGCCGCCGCCAGTTTGAAGAGCTCGTCGTCCGGCATCGACGACCAGAAAAAATACGATAGCCGCGAAGCGAGTGAATATTCGTCAATTTGCGGATACACCTGACCTGGCCGCAGCGGTTCGGTTTCCTCGTCCCGGAAAATGAATCGCGGGGACGCCAGCACTGCCACCATCGCCTGCCCCACGCCCATCTCGAAGGTATTGCCCGGCTTCGAATAAAACCCTTCCGCCAGAGTCACCAGGGGATCGATCGTCGCGGCGTCAACGGGCCGGCGATACGCGCGCGCGGCAAATTTTTCGATCAACTCACGCGCATAAGCCCGGCGGGCCCTGGCCGAGCGTGGCACCTCCCGCGGAAAGAAGCGGTCGTAACTGGCCGGTTTGGTCCAGTATTTGTCGTCAAAGGGTCCCTGCACGGTCACCGAAGCCACGCGAACGCGCAACTGGCGATTCTGCTCGTGATCAGGCGCGATCGGTTTCACTTCAAACACCAAGGTGTGATCGCCGGGCTTCCAGTTGCGCTCGTAGGAAAATTTAAAAAAACGCTCCTCTTCATCGCGCACAAACTCCTGCTCGAGCACGGACTCACCATCCACTTTGAAAGTCACGTGGCAGCGGTTCAGGTCGAATTTTTCATCGACGTATTTTTCCACTGAACGGAGGTCCAGATTCAGCTTATAAACGCCTGCGGTCACCGCGTGAAACTTCGCGGTGGCGGTCGATGGCGTGTAATAGGAAAGGTCCAACATTTTGCCCGACGGCACCGGGAGCGGACGCTTGATCTCGGGAACCGGTGCCGCCTCCTGCCCTTCCGCGGGCGGCGCCGGCGGAGCCAGCGTGACGGGCGGAAGCGGGCCCACGGCCGTCACAAAATCAGTCCCGGTAATGACATTTTCCGCCAGGGCTTTGGGCCTGACCGGCACGGTGGACGAAACGATTTCCTGCGCCGCATCCAGATACTTCTCCAAAAGCATCGGTGAGATCGTCAGCACGTCGCCGATGTTATCGAAGCCATAACCGGTGTCGTCAGCGGGGAATTCCTTCTGCGTGTCGTAATCGACACCGAGCAGCTCGTGAATCGTGTTCCGGTATTCCACGCGATTGAGGCGGCGCACAGTCACGCGCCCCGGATCGGTTTTGGCCGGATCGAGCGAGAACGCACCCCGTTTGATCCACTCGGCCACTTTTTGCGCCTGCTCGGGCGGAAGACCAGGTTCGTCGGCCGGCGGCATGATGCCCGAGCGCACATTCTTCAGGGCCCGCAGCCAGAGTTTGTGATCGTGCAAGGCCGCGTCGTTGGCAAAGCCGTCCAACTGCACCCCACCCTTTTTGAATCCGTTGCCGTGGCAATCGTAGCAATACTCTTCGAGAATCGGCTGAATGTCTTTTTTGAAAACCTCCAGTTCGCTGGTCGCCGCTGTGGCCACCGTCGACGACACGGCAACGCAGAAGGCCAGCCGGATTCCAAAACGAACCATGAATCGTGAAGGAAGACTCAACATGAGGATCGCGGAAAATCGATTGGCGGGTGGCAGGTCATTGGCAACTAACGTATCGGTCTAACGTCAGAGCGCTGTAGGCCGCGGTGTGGGTTGAGCGCACGTTCCAGGTTTTTGTGAGCGAGAGCCCGGGCCGTTGGGGGCAACGGCCCCTACCCGGACTTACGTCCGCTGCTACATGGCATCTTCCTTTCGTGTGTTTCGTGGGCAAACCTGCCTTTAAACATTGCCCAGCCGGCCGGTGGAATCGCCGAAACGTTCCAAGTCGGTCACGCCCACCTGGTCCGCGAGGGTCAGGAAGAGATTGGTCATCGGAACATTGCCGTGCTGCACATAACGGCCGCCCGTGAGTAATCCGCCACCGCCACCGGCCAGGACCACCGGCAGATTCTCGTGGGTGTGACGGTTGCCGTCCGCGTTGCCGCTGCCGTAAATGATGCGTGTGTTGTGCAGCAGGGAGTTT
The DNA here is from genome assembly GCA_048498875.1 of Verrucomicrobiota bacterium. Taxonomy (GTDB): domain Bacteria; phylum Verrucomicrobiota; class Verrucomicrobiia; order Opitutales; family Opitutaceae; genus Lacunisphaera. Next base: position 10,597 of record JBEHXD010000025.1, on the reverse strand, counting down.
CCGTCCACATCGGGTGTCGCTTCCATCTTGACGAGGAACTTCGAGAACTGCTCGGCGTACCAGCGGTCGATTTGAGCGACCTTGTCCACCCGCTCAGGGTTGTTCTGGTGGTGCGAAAGATCGTGGTGGCCCTCGGAGATACCGATTTCGCTGAAGGAGCGATTGTCGCCGTCGTGGCCGAGGATGAACGTCGCCACGCGGGTGGAATCGGTTTTGAACGCGAGCAACAGCATGTCGTACATCAACTCCACATATTCCGCCTGCGTCGTGGGAATGCCCGCAGGCGTGGCTTGATCGGGATCGACGTTCGGGCCGAAGCGCTCGGCTTTCTGAATGCGGATTTCCACGTCGCGGACTCCGGTGAGATATTGGTCGAGCTTGGTGCGGTCGGTCGCGTCCAGGCGGCTCTGCAACCGGCGGGCGTCGTTCATCACAAAATCGAGCACCGAGCGGCGGTCCATCATGCGGCGCTGCGCATTGGCGGCCCGCTGACCGTGCGCGCCGGAACCGAACAGACGTTCGAAGACCAGGCGGGGATTCGCCTCGGGTGTCATGGGCGTCGTCGGCGACTGCCAGGAAACATTGTACTGGTAGGCGCAGGAATAACCCGAATCGCAATCCGCCGATTTACGGCCGGAATCGCAGGTCAGCTCCAGCGACGGGAAACGCGTCAGATGCCCCACGTGATTCGCGATGACCTGGTCGATCGAGATTCCGGCGCGGACGTCGGTCGCGCTCTTGTTGAGACGCACCCCGGTCAGAAAAACGGAATTGCCGCGCGCGTGGTCGCCGCCGCCATCGTTGCCGGGATTCGCATTCGCGTGCGCGAGACCGCCGAGCACCTGGATATGCTTTCGCATTCCCTCGAGCGGTTGCAGCGTGGGGTTGAGACGGAAATCCGTCAGCCCGCCCTCCGGCCACCAGCGCGAGGGAATCGCGCCGTTCGGGAAGGAAACAAACGCCGTGCGCAAGGGTGCGCCCGTCGCCGTGGTGGCGAGCTGAAGCGCAGGATCCGCAGCAAAAAGCCGGGACGAAGTCATCGACGTAAACGCCGGCAGCGCGATGCAGGCGCCCAAACCGCGCAGGAAATTGCGGCGACTCATGCCGGTGGAAAAAGGATCGTGGGAGGAATTCAGGGTTTTCATGATTCGGCGGTGGTTGGCGGCTATCCTTGGGGAAGAGACTTGGGAGAGACGGGTTGATCGGTCGTGGCCGTGTGGGGAATTTCCTGCGAGCGGCGTTGTTGGAAGGGAGCGGACATCACGATGGCCTGAATCAGCGCCGAGGGACGTCCGTCGTTGGCCTCAAGCGCCGCCACGAGCTGATCGAGGGTGTCGGTATCATAATAGTCGAGTCCCCGGCCGAGCGCGTAGGTGAGTAATTTTTCGCTGACGCAATAGTAGTAGTCGCGGCGGTGGCTCGTCGCAAGGACGTGTTTCAGCTCGCGGATATCGGCAAATTTCTCGCCGGTGATCAGCTGGCCGGCGGGCTCGACCGGCCGGGCCATGTCGCTGTCGCGCCACGCACCCATGGCATTGAAATTTTCCAAAGCCAGTCCGAGGGGATCCATCCGGCTGTGACACGAGGAACACATCGAATTCGACGCATGCAGCGCAAGCGTTTCGCGCAGCGTCATCTGCTTTAATTTCTCCGGACTGGCCGCATCCTCCAGCGCCGGAATATTCGGCGGCGGCGGCGCCGGCGGCGTGCCGAGAATCGCATTCAGGATGAACACCCCGCGTTTGACGGGCGAAGTGCGGGTCGGGTTCGAGGTGACGGCCAGCATCGTCCCCTGCGTCAGCACACCGCCGCGCGGACTGCCGGGCGGCAGCTGAACTTTCCGCATTTGCGAACCGGTCACACCGGGAATGCCGTAATGCTTCGCGAGATCCTCATTGAGGAAGGTGTAGTCCGCCTCGATCAGCTCGAGGAGACTGCGGTCCTCCTTCAGCAGATAGGCGAAACTCATTTCGGTTTCCTTCAACATCGCGTCGCGGAGTTCGCCGTTCAACTGGGGTTTCGGCGCCCGGAAGGAGGCAAAGAAAAGTTTCCGCGCCTTCGTGAACTCGGCGATCTCCTCCGGAGTGCGCTTTTCCTCGGGAATCCGGTTGATGCGCCGGAAGGTTTCCTGCGCCACGTCCAGCTCCGGATTCGGATGCTCGCGCATGTAAATCGCGAAGGCATTGATCTGAACCGAGCTGATGTCGCGCGCCTGCAACCACTGGCCGGTGAAGTTGTGCACGAACTCCGTCGAGCGTGGATCCGCCAGCATGCGCTTGATCTGCGCCGGGAGACTGGCGCGAAGCTTGCCGGTGCCCGCGAGCTTGAACAACTCGTCGTCCGGCATCGAGGACCAGAAGAAATAGGAAAGACGCGAAGCGAGCGCATATTCGTCGACCTGCGCATACGCCTGGCCTGGCTGCATGGGCTCGACCGCCTCCTCGCGGAAAATAAACCGCGGTGACGCCAGCACCGCCACCATCGCCTGCGCAATGCCCGCTTCAAACGTGCTGTCCGAATGGGAATAAACGCCCTCGGCCAGCGCGACCAGGCGGTTCAACGTGAGATCGTCGACCGGCCGGCGAAACGCCCGGCTCGCAAACCGGCCCAGCAATTCCTCCGCATAGGTGCGGCGGGCATCGAGCGATGAAGGGACGGGGCGCGGAAAGAAACGATCGTAGCCCTTCGGCTTCACCCAATAGTCGGAAGCCAGCGGACCTTCCACGGACACGGAATTCAGCCGGATGCGCAGCAAACGCTTTTGTTCGCGATCGGGACCCAGCGGTTGGACTTCAACCGCGAGTTCATGATTTCCCGCGGCCCAATCCCGTTCGTAAGTGTATTTGAAACCGGCGTCACCCTGACGGACAAACTCCCGGTCGAGCACCGATTCGCCATCCACCTTGAACAGGACGCGGCACCGGTTGTAGTCGAACTGATCGTCGACGTAACGCTCCACCGCGCGGAGATCGATCGTCACGTTGTACTTTCCGGCATGCAGCGCCCGATGCGTGGCGACCACTTTTGCGGGAGTGTAGTAGGAAAGGTCCATCGCCTTCCCCGCGGGCACAGGCGCGGGACGCTTCACTTCAAAGGCCGGTGTGGTGGCGTTATCCTTGGCCGCGGCATCGGAAGCGGTGCCCGCTACGACCACCGTGGTGGCAGCCGGAACCTTGGCGTCAACCGACGCCGGCTTTGCCGCTACTGAAGTCGGGACGACGGCGACTTTATTGACCGAGGACACCGTTTCTCCCCCGGTGGAAGCCACCGCCAGGCCCAGGGATTTTTCATTTCCCACTTTCGATTTCACCAGGCCAGCCGCATCCGTCATGAGCGCCGACGGCTGAGGGACCACGGTGAACGTTTTACCCTCGATGACATTTTCCGCGACGGCTTTTGATTTGGTGGGCACCACCGAGGCGACGACGGTCTGCGCGGCATCCAGATATTTCTCCAGCAGCATCGGCGAGATGGTCAGCACGTCCCCGATGTTGTCGAAGCCGTGCCCCGTGTCGTCAGCGGGAAATTCCTTCTGTGTATCGTAGTCGACGCCCATCAGCTCCTTGATGGTGTTGCGATAATCCACGCGATTGAGGCGTCGAACCGTCACCCGACCCGGATCGGGATGCTGGGGATCGAGCGAGAAGGCGCCGTGCTTGATCCATTCCGTAATTTTTTCCGCCGCGTCGGGCGGCAGGCTTGGTTCGTCCGCCGGGGGCATGATGTGCGAACGCACATTCTTCAGGGCCCGCAGCCAGAGTTTGTGGTCGTGCAGCGCCGCCTCGTTTTCAAATCCATCCAGCTGCACGCCGCCTTTCTTGAATCCGTTGCCATGGCAATCGTAGCAGTACTCCTCGAGGATCGGCTGAATATCCTTTCTGAACACATCGAGTTGAGGCTCGCCCGCCGCAGCATGTGCCACTACTGGCAGCAACGCCATCAACCCCAGACCGAACAAACCGGCGCACAACCGATTTACAGCAGAGGAATCCGGGACATGGCTGCACCGCGGGGACAGCCGTCCCACAGACAATTCCTCAGATGAAAAACGCAGCGCCATGAGCAAAGGAGAGTATCGTAATTCCGGGTTAAAAATTGAGGGCAAATCGAGGGATCAGGAAAATCTCCCATTCCGCCGGCTGAGTGACGCATGGGGAATTGCCGATGTTACGGAGGGAACGGACAATGAGGGCTTTTTGAGAAAAAATTTCACCGCCACTTTTGCCGGAAAAACCGGCGAAAATCGAAGGGGGCGAAAAAGCGGGCGGGGAATCATGACGGAGGCGAAAGCAAAATGAACCAAACGCCGGAAAATCGCGCCATTAAAACGTGGTCGCAGACACAAATTTTACCGGGGAGAACGGCCAAGATTTAAACCGCTTTTCGAGGCCCGCAACCGTCGCTTTGCGCTTGCTAAAGAATGAGCGTTACGAACTGGTTAACTTCCCATGTCGCTCAAACGAATTACCATGGCCGAGGTCGCCCGAATGGCGAAGGTGCACCAGACCACCGTTTCGCTGGCCTTGAGAAACGATCCCCGCCTGCCCCGCGAAACCCGCCAGCGCATCCGCCAACTCGCCGAGGACATGGGCTACCGGCCGGATCCGATGCTGTCGGCGCTCAATTTCTATCGCAGTTCAAAGGACACCGCCAAAACCCAGCCCTCGATTGCCTTTATCATGCGATCCCGGGCCTCGTTTCCCCCGGAGCATTTCTTCTCGGACGAACAATTCCTCAAGGGGGCGCGCCGCGCCTGCGAACGCCTGGGTTATCGCCTCGTCCCGTTTCAGATCGAAAACTCGCCCACCGAGGGCGCCCGGCTCAACCGGATCCTGCGCTCGCGGGGGATTTACGGGGTCATCGTCGCATCGCTTGATGTCACCCTGCGCAGCCTTTCCCTGGAATGGGACTGCTATAGCGCGCTCTGCATTGAATCCCAGCATCTGAAGCTGTCGCTGCACACCGTGGCCAATAACCAATGCAACATTACCCGCACCGCGGTGCGCCGGGCAGCCGAATTGGGTTACCAGCGCATCGGCCTGGCCGTCGGGGAAGTGGAGGAAATCTCACTCGGAAAACCTTTCACCGCCGGCCATCTGCTCGAAGTCCGCGAACACAAATCCCTGGCCTTCATCCCGCCCTTCACCCTGTACACCGGTTCCTATTCGGCACTCGCGACCGACCTCGGTGCCTGGGTGCGGGAAAATCAAATCGATGCAGTGTTGAGCAACTGGGGCAACATTCCGGCGCTGTTGGAAGTGACCGGCCTGAAGGTTCCCGCGGACGTCGGCGTGGCCTCCCTTGACCACAACCCCCGTCACGGCGCAACAGCGGGAATGCGGCAGAGCCATGAGCTGGTGGGCGAACGCGCCGTGGAAGGCGTGGCGCTCATGATGAAAACCCACCAGCGCGGGCAAATCGTTCTGCCCAACACGACGTTCGTCGACGGCGTCTGGCAGGACGGCCCGGATCTTCCGCCCCGAAACCTCAAACGACAGAGCGTCGAGCTGGATCGAGCCGTCGAAAAGAAGCGGCGACGGCTTGCGTGAACCAGCCAGAGCGCACCATTCCCATCCTCCCACCCTTCACTCAGTAGCCTCTGAATGCAGCGGATTTACGCACGCGGAGAAGGAGCGCATGGAAACCGATGCAGAAAAGAACGCGCTTCCGACACGCAGAATCGTCCGGAGTCCCACGCAATTTTGCCGCAAAAACTTTTGGCTTACATTCCACGCGACAACCGTTCATCGGTGACGGATGTCTCGATTCATATCCGCATTCCGCCTCTGCCTCCTGTCATTCGCCGGCGCACTCAGCGTCGCGGCCTTTGCCGACGATATCGTGAGGCTGCCCGACGTCCAGGTGAACGATCAGCAAACCCGTTCGAATCAGCTGAGCGTGCTCGATTTCGCGACCAACAATACGTCCGCGACGCTCACGGATCTCGCGCGCCAGACGCCGGGACTTTCGATCAACGATGCCGGCGCCCGGGGATTCGGCCAGACCACCACCCTCCGCGGCCTGGGCAATACGCCTTTTTTCAGCGATTCGTCCGCGCCGGTTTATCTCGATGATATCCCGCTCGCAACCGCCTTTACCTTCCCCAGCGAACTCTACGATTTCGGCCAGATGACCATCTACCGCGGACCGCAGGCCGGCGCGCTCTTCGGACGTGCCGGCGATGCCGGGGTGATTCGTTTCACCTCTGCCGCTCCCACCACCAATGGTACCGGACACATCGGTTTCTCGGCGGGCAACTACCACCAATACGCAGTCAACGCTTCCGGCCAGGCGCCCCACACGGACGACTGGGACGGCTCCTTCAACATCGGCACCAGCCAGCGCGATGGGTACATCTACAACACCCAGCTCAAGCAGACGGTCGACGACCGCAAATCGACCTTCGGTCGCGTGCAACTGCACTATCGCCCGCAAAAAGACCTCGAGTTTTCCCTTCACGTACTCGGTCAACGCTCGCGCGACGGTGCCGAGGCCCTCGTGCCGCTCGGCGGACCGTACTATGAGGTGGCCCGCGGCAAGGAAGGTGAAACCAATGTGGATTTCAGCGCGGTTGCCCTCGGCATCAAACGTCAGTGGTCCGACGCCACAATCACCTCCACCACCAGTTTCACCGACTGGGACATGTCGCCCTACTCCAACCGGCTCATCGTGTTTGGCGGCGCCGACTTCGATTCCGCCGTCACCCAGTCGCAGAAAGCCATCAACGAGGAAATCCGTTATGTCAGCGACAAGTTCACCGGCGGAGCGTTTTATTCGCACTCCCGCTTCAATGGCGGCGCCGACCGCACTTTCAGCGGGTTCACGGTCGAAAATTCCAACTTTCACCAAACCGGAGACACGTACGCGCTGTTCGGCCAGTTTAATTTCAAGCCCGCCCCGGAATGGGTGATCACGCCCGGACTGCGTTTCCAGTACGACAGCAAGGATTTCACGCGTAACGAAATTGTCCCCGCCACTGCCACGCTGAATCGCAACGATCACTGGAGCGCGTTTCTGCCGAGCCTCTCCGCCATTCGTCACCTCAACTCCACCACCGATCTCAGCCTCACCGTTTCCCGCGGTGCCAAGGCCGGCGGTTATTCGGCCTACACCGGCGTGCCCAGTCTCTCTGGATACAAACCTCAGAGCACGTGGGGCGTGGAGGCTGCGCTCTCCACCGCTCATCCGGAATCGAAATGGGCCTTCACCTCCCGTGCTTATGCCTACCGGGTGAAAGGCTACCAAATCGAACGCTCCTTCGCCGTGCCCACCACGTCGACCGACGAGTACCTTGTAGTCAACGCCGACCGCGCCCAAGTGCTCGGTCTCGAAGTGGAATCCTCGTGGCATCCGATGGCCGATGTCACCGTGCGTGCGATCGCCGGCCTCACCGACATCACCTTGCGGGATTTCACGGATCCTTTCACTGGCACAACCTATTCCGGCAATCGCGCGCCCTACGCGCCGACCGGCAATGCCGCCCTGACAGTCGATTATCATCCCGCCCGCGGAATGTTCTATGCCGCCGGCGTGACCTGGACGGGAAAGACATTTTATGATGAGAGGGAAACCGCTGCGCTTTCCCAGAAAGCGTACACTCTGCTCGATGCGAGCGCCGGCTATTCCTTTGCGCAGGGCGACATCCGCCTCTTCGGCCGCAATTTGACCGACAAGGAATATTACAGCTCGATCACGCCTGGCGTATTCCACGGCACGCCCGGCGCCCCGCTCACCTGGGGCGGCGAGTTGAATCTCCGCTGGTAATTCCCGGCCGCATCCCGGCCCGGGCGCCGGACCCGAATCTTAAATAACCTCGCCATCGTCACCGGCGGGGTTATTTTTTTGCCGGCAAAATGAGCGCCCTGAAAACGAAGAAGCAAATCGTCGAAAACTGGCTGCCGCGGTATACGGGCGTCCCGTTAAAGGAGTTCGGTGACTACATCCTGCTGACGAATTTTCAGAACTACGTGAAGCTCTTCGCCCACTGGCACCGCGTGCCGGTGCGCGGCAAGGATCATCCGATGCCGAGTGCCACCGCCCGCGGCATCACGATCATCAATTTCGGCATGGGCAGCGCCACCGCCGCGACCGTGATGGACCTGCTCAGCGCGATTCATCCCAAGGCCGTGGTGTTCCTCGGAAAATGTGGCGGCATCAAGCACCGGGCTGAACTGGGCGATCTCATTCTCCCCATCGCGGCGATTCGCGGCGAGGGTACGAGCACGGATTATTTTCCCCCGGAAGTGCCCGCGCTGCCCGCCTTCGCTCTGCAAAAGGCGATCTCGACCACGATTCGCGAACACAAGCGCGATTACTGGACCGGCACGGTCTACACGACCAACCGCCGGGTGTGGGAACACGACACCGAGTTCAAAAAGTACCTGAAGAAAATCCGCGCGATGGCGATCGACATGGAAACCGCCACGCTGTTCATCACCGCGTTTGCGAATGAAATTCCCATGGGCGCGCTCCTGCTCGTTTCCGACCAGCCGATGACTCCCGAGGGTGTGAAAACCACCGAAAGCGACCGCAAGGTCGACGAAGCCCACGTCGCCTCGCACATCCACATCGGCATCGATTCGCTCAAGCAGCTCATCAACAAAGGTGTCACCGTAAAGCACCTGAAGTTCTAAAATGCCCGGGTGGAACGCGGCCTCCGGACGCGTTTTCAGCGCGAGCGCTGAGCCGCCCCAAGTAGCGTCAAATCCCAGACTGTCCATGCTGAGTGTAGTCAAGTGATCACCGGATGGCGGATACTACCGCCCTGATTGCGAGCCGGAAATAAATGAGAATGGTAGGGCGGATTATCCTTAATCCGCCGTTCAGGATAATCGCTTATCTCGACCGGTTTTCGTTCGCCCATCGGCGGATTAGGGATAATCCGCCCTACCGCTGTCATGCGTGATCTCACCCTCGAACGTTTGGATTCTTCGCTACGCTCAGAATGACCGTGGCGCAGGAATCGCAAAGTTTGAAAACGTTGCACAATCGCGGAATCACCGGACGTCTGCCGAAAACTCTCCGCGTGTGACATAATTTTTTCGGGAAATGGTCCAAAACCGGCTTACTCGGTTGCGTCGGTGCGCTCCCGCCTTTTCAGTAAGATCACCTTTCCTCATGCCCTCCCGTCCTCAAACCCTTCCTCCCACTCCCGACCCCGCCGATCCCCAGCTTCTCGCCTACCTCAATTTAAAGCTGCACGAAATCGGCCAGCCCGGAGTGAAGCTCGCCGGGCAGGAAGGTCTCTCGACCTTCGTGGATCATTTCCTGACCCTGAGCCGCGAGAAGGACCGCGTGCTTTCGAGCCACCTTTGCCCGGTCGACCAGCGCATCCAAAATTACATCGATCAGTGCCTCAAGGATTCGGGCAGCGCGCCCCGGCTCCCCGCCACCACGCTCGTCTTGGACCGCCCTGGTCTGGCCCGTGCGCTTTCACTCCCGCCCGGACGCGACGAACATCACAGCAGCATTCTCGCCTCGTTGCGCCTGAAACAGGGCGTGTTGCACAATCCCCGCAGTGATCGCCGCACGACGCAGGGAATTTTCCACGTTTCCGAAGGCGGCCTGCCGATTCCCGACGACAAAAAGGCCGTGCCCTCCGCCGTGTTCGGACGCCTGCTGGCCAAGGCGTTGAATCCTCCCGCGGAACTGCTGCGCCTTCCCTTCGGGGCCGACGCGGAAAAACCCGCCGAATGCTTTGTCTCCCTGCACCTCCGACCGGTGGTCGTGCCCGCGGTTTCCGGCTTCACTCCCGTGCGGGCGATGGAAACGCGCTTCTTCGTTCCCGGCGCGCTGGTGGCCAACCTCGATTTCATCGAAAGCATTTTCGGCAACGCGGGCGATCCGCATCTGCCGGAAAATGACGCGGCCCTCAATCCGGAGCATTGGACCGGTCACTCGGGCTGCATCATTCTGGCCACGCACCTGAACGGCCTGACCAAAAAAGAACTGGGCCTGCCCGCTTTTGCCGATGCCACGGCCCGCCAGCGTCGTGACGGCATGTGCTGGAAAAATCCCGACGAGCAATACAACGACGGCGGCGCGTTCAAGATCACCGCGCGCGATGTGGCCGGTGTCGTGGTCACGCTGATTTCCGACAACTATTTCGGTTACTGCAAAAAAGAGGTGAAGACGCAGATCAGCTTTGCCGCGAACCTGCTCGGACGCGCCGAGGAGGAGCACGCCGGCGGGGCGATCGTTTTCCCGAGCTACGATCTCGGTGAAACCTTCCAGCTGAACACCAAATTGCCCGACGTGAACCACACGTTCGCGGAAGCCATGGCGTTGCTGGGCGACAGCGTCGACGTTCATTCCGCCGGCTGGGCCCGCGACCGCAACTTTCCCACCGTGCACTACGTCCCGCCGGATTCGCGTTTCGATCTGAGGACGCAGCGCATTGTTTTCCACGGTCCAACCGGCAAGGAGGAAGTCCTGAAACTGCTGCCGGGATTCACTTACGTTCTCCCATCCGGTTACAAAGTCGAAATGGCCAAGCCGGAGGAGAGCCAGCGCTGGCTCCTGCGCGGAACAACGGCGGAAGGACTCCTTTGCCACAAACCGTGCACCGTCTCCGGTGGCGGAATACCGGGTTACTCAA
>JBEHXD010000024.1:0-21676 GCA_048498875.1 Verrucomicrobiota bacterium | reverse complement strand
CAGTGGGCATCGTGGTCCCTCACGCGAGGTGCGTCTTTGTCTCGGGTTCGTCCCTGCTTCCCGCCGAATCGGGCAACAGTTTCACGCCTGGAGCATCCACCGTGAATCTTCGCGGCCTTGGTAACAACAACGTGCTCGTCCTGATCAACGACCGGCGTTCCGCTCCTCTCGCCACTCCCGGTTACAACGGCCTGCAAACCGTATTCGATTTCAACAGCATTCCCGCGGCGGCCATCGAATCCATCCAGGTGCTCAAGGATGGCGGCTCCGCGATCTACGGTTCGGACGCCGTGTCCGGAGTAATTAATGTGATCCTGCGCAAAAATTACACGGGGCTCACCACCACTCTCGGAATCGGCAACACGGTGAACACCGATTCGCTGGAAAAAACCGGATCGCTCGTTTTCGGCACCAACTCGGGCAAGCTTTCGATCATGACCGCCATCGACTGGACGGAACGAAACAGTCTCCGCGATGCGGACTACAAATTCTCATCCACGGCCGATCTTACCGCGCGAGGCGGTGAGGACCTGCGAAGTTACGCGGATTTTCCCGCACTGGTTTACGTTTCCGGCCTTGGCGACTATTACGCGCTCTCCTCGCCCAAAACCCATCCGGTTATCGGTGATTTCCACGTGGCCGACACCACTCATGGCACCTATGATTTCCAGACCGTTTCCGATCAGATTCCGCAATCGCGGAATTTTGGTTTCTACACGCGGGCCCAATACAACTTTTCGGAGCAGCTCTACGGTTTTACTGAAATTTCTTACCGCCGGTCCGAAACCCGCATCGAAGCGGCGCCCACGCCGGTGTTCAACTATTCCGAACACGGCAGCGGTCCCACCACGGGCTTCCTGAGTATTCCCGCCACGAATTCCAACAATCCTTTCGGCGAGGATATCGAAACCGAATGGTACGGGCGCCTCGTCGCCTCGGGCAATCGCATCAACGATGTCACCTCCGACACGCCGCGCCTGTTGGTGGGCCTCGGCGGAGTCCTGCCGCACGATTGGAAATGGGAATCGGGGCTCACCCACAGCAAAAACAAAACCGAGAATTTAAATGGAGGAAGCGCGTTTGATGATTTGTACCAGGCCGCGCTCAACGGCATCCCGATCGATGGTCAGATCCTTTATGCCAATCCCTTCGGCCCCGAGGATCCGCGCGTCACCGCCTACTACACCAACAATGACGTGAACTCCGCCTCGTTCGAGGTGCACACCTATGATTTCAGCGCCAACGGGCCGCTCTTTGATTTGCCCGCCGGGCCGCTCAAGCTTGCGGTGGGTGGCGAATGGCGCAGCGAGAAATTGCGCAGCATCCGTACGATCGACGACGCCACGGGCAATGTGATCGGCGGCTCCGAGGGAACTTCCACTTCCGGAGAACGCACCGTGTCCGCCGCGTATGCGGAACTGCACATTCCCGTGGCGAAAGGTCTGCAACTGCAGCTCGCCGGCCGTTTCGAGCACTACAGCGATTTCGGTTCCACCACGAAGCCGAAGCTCGCCCTCTCCTACCGGCCGACACCGTGGTTGTTGTTGCGCACCTCGTTTGGACAATCATTCCATGCACCCGACATCGCCTATCTCTACACGAGCCAGGTCACCACGTTCAGTCCCAATCCCCTGATCGATCCCAAGCGCCCCAATGATGCCGCGCGCGAAATCCAAACCAACGGGGGCGGCAATCCGCGTCTGCAGCCGGAGACCACCGATTCGTGGTATGCCGGGTTTCAGATCAACCCCACTGGCGCGTGGAAGGGATTTGAGCTTTCCGTCGACTGGCTGCAGTTCAAACAAAAGGACCTCATTGCCCAGCTCGGCGAAGATTTCATCCTGAAAAACGAGGACACCCTGCCCGGACTCGTCGTGCGCAATCCGCCCGCCGCCGGCGAAACCGTCGGCGTCATCAACTATATCAACGACACCTACCAGAACATCGATCATCAGCTCTATCGTGGCATCGATTTCGAACTGAGTTACATCCTGAAGACCAGCCAGGCCGGACGTTTCGTCTTCGATCTCGGCGGCACCTACCTGCAAAAGCTGCGCTACAACGGGGACGACTTCGCGGGCACCTATGATTACCCGCACTGGCGTGGAACGTTCACCACCAGTTGGGAAATGGAGCGGTGGTCGGCCTCGGTGTTGATCGACTATATCGGCAAATTCGAAAACTACTCGGAAATCGGCAATGTGAAGGAGCAGATCCAGGTAAACCCGCAAATCACCTATCGCGGATTTCACAACATCAAGTTCACCGTCGGAGCCCGCAATGTCTTCAATCAGGATCCCCCGTTTGACGAACACTCGGTCGCCGGTTTCAACAACGACATCAGCAATCCCGAAAAAGCCTTCGTGTATTTCCGGATCGCCAAGGATTTCTGAGGACACCACCGCTTTCGCAAACGCCGCGTCGCGCGCCAAATCCCCCGGGACCGCCGAGCCCCAGCTCGGCTCCGGTAGCCGCACGAATTACTCATCCGTCACGTCGGAACCCTCGAGCTAGCATTAGCGCGGCGTGAAGCTTGCGCTGTCCGATGGCAGGCATCACGGTAACCGCTCTTCGCTTTCAACGCCGGTTGCCTCCCCTTGCCATGCTTACCTCCATCAAACGTTTCGCCGTGACTGCCGCTCTTTTCACCTCTGCTCTTTTGTCCGCTGCCCCCCAGCACAAAATCATGCTGCTGACCGGCCAGTCCAACAAGTATCACGACTGGAGCAAAAGCGCACCGCTCATCAAAACGTATCTCGAACAGACCGGATTGTTCACCGTTGATACGGTCACCACGCCGGCCAGCGCTGACATGTCGGCGTTCAGCCCTAAATTTTCGGACTACGCAGCGATCGTCGTGGTTTATGAAGGCGCCGAATGGCCCGCGGCTACCAAGGCCGCTTTTGTCGACTACATGAAAAAAGGCGGCGGCCTCGTTTCGATTCACGACACCGACAACGCTTTCCCCTACTGGAAGGAATGGAACGAAATGATCGGCGTGGGCGGCTGGGGTTTCAAAGCGGACGGGAACATCGGCGCCCGCGACGAAACCTGGGGCCCCAAGATTCGCTGGACTGACGGCAAGATGGTGCTCGATTCCACCACTCCGGGCAACGCCACGCATCCCGCACGCCATGACTACCTGATCACGACCCGCACGCCGGAACATCCGATCATGCGTGGACTGCCCGCCGCCTGGCTCCACGCGAACGATGAGATTTACAGCCAGCTGCGCGGCCCGGCCAAAAACGTGACGGTGCTGGCCACTGCCTTGCCCGACAAAACCAAATTTCCCGGAGCCACCGGTGAGAATGAACCCATGCTCATGACGATCACCTATGGGAAAGGGCGCATCTTCCACTCCACGCTGGGGCACGTCAGCCCCAAGGACACCGCCCCGTACCCCTCCCTGAGCTGTGCCGGATTTATCGCCACGCTCCAACGCGGCACCGAGTGGGCCGCCACCGGCGATGTCACCCAAAAAGTCCCCGCTGATTTTCCCACCGCGGAGAAGACTTCGGTGAGGACGGTGGCGTCTGCCCACTAACCAGGCAGCTATGGCAGGTGGAACGCGACCTCCGGGCGCGTTTTTTTGAAGCAACATCGAGCAACCCGCCCGGAGGTCGGGTTCCACCCAAGTTAACTCTGACACCATCGGGTTTCCGCGGTTAAGAAATTCATGCCGTATTAGCGTGTATTCGCGGCCAAAAATCCGTTTTGTTCAGGGAATGCGCCCAATCATCCTCACCGTCGACGACGCCAAGGCCGTACGCGATCTCGTGGAAAAAGTCGTGGCCCCCTTCGACTGTGAAGCAACGTCGGCGACCAATGGTTACAATGCCTTTTTCGCGATCGAACGACAGCGTCCGGACTTGATCCTGCTCGATATCAGCATGCCGATCATGGACGGCATCGAAACGCTCTCGCGTCTGAAAGGTGCTCCGGAAATCGCCGACATTCCCGTCATCATGCTCACCTCGCGCGCCGACCATCGCGTCATCCCCGAACTCCCCGGTCTGGGCGCGAAGGACACTCTCATGAAGCCGTTCACCGAAGCGGCGCTGCTGGAGAAAATCCAAAGCGCACTGCAGTTAAAACCGGTAAAACGGTAGGGGCCGTTGCCCCCAACGGCTTTGGGCTATACCGATCGAAAAAACACAGGATTAGCCCCGAAAAGCCACAAAACTCTCCGGAGCCGCCATCATCCCAAGGCGCCTATAGGCGCACGGCAATTTTCCGCCGAAATCTTTCCTTATTTTTGTGACTCTTCGTGGCTAAAAAAACGGCCTGGGGCATTTGCGGGATAAAGCAACTGCCTGCCGCAATTTTAATCCACCCGCGCAAAACACACCATCTGGTTTTGCTCGCGGTGATTGGTCCAGAAATTTTTTCCATCAAAGGTGATTCCCCGGGCCGCAAATGGAATGCGCGCGAGGTCATCGATCTTCGGCGTTGCAGGACGCGGATCCACCCGGGTCAGCCAATAATCGGTGGTCGCCTCGTTGTCCGTCGTGACCAGATAAAAACATCCCTCCGCATAAACCTGGCCGACCACTTCATGGGGAATGGCAAAAACCCGCCCCACCTTTCCATCCGCTCCCAACTCGAGCACTTTTTTCGGATACCATTGGCTGACATAAAGGCTTTTCCCGTCGAAACTGAGATGGGAACCGGTGTCATCGGGACAGGGCATCCGGGTTTTATCGTCAAATCCCCGGCCCGGAATACAGGCGCGAACAAAGCGATTATCGTCGGGCGGCTCTCCGCAAATTACCCGCAGCTCCTTTCCCATCACGGTCATGCCCCACGGTGTCCCGGGTGCCGTCGTTTCCCAGCCGACCGTCCAGGCAACGGGATCGATGGCATAAATCTTTTTCGTCTGTTTCGATCCCATCCAAAGCGTCTTCCCATCCCAGGCGATTGACTGGGGTTTCGGAGCGGGCGACGCGAGTCGTTTGAGTTCTTTGACGTCATTCATCAGCCCAGGCTAATTTCAAACCACCGGCCGCGCAAAGCGGCAAAATGTTCGCCGGTTGAATTTCGCGTCAACTGTGCCGTATCATTTAACCAGACCATGGCATGCCACCGCTTTCCTCCGATGCGCCGGCTTCAGCGGAAGGATGGACGCAAATAAAACTGATTGTTCGACCCGGGTTATCCCGCCATCAAATCCGGTTCAATTTCTTCAACCATGCGCCGTTCCCGAGCCACATCACGCCCACTCCTGTTCATGAAACACGGTCTGCCGTTTCTTTTCGCCACCTTCGCCATTCTCACGACCAGTTGCACCCAGTTGCCGCAACGGCAGGCAGTGGAGGACCGCGGCTGGGAAACGCCAAACGAATTGGTCGGAAATAAATCAATCGCAGAGTACGACCAAATCATCGCAGCCCATCCCGAGGATGCCGAAGCCTTGATCGATCGCAGCATCGTCAAAAAAATCAAAGGCGACTTGCAGGGCGCCCTGGATGATTCAAATCGAGCTCTGAAACTGAAACCAGATTCTGCATTTTATCTCACCACGCGCGGTGAAACCAAACAAGCCAGGGGCGATATTGCGGGAGCAACCGCAGATTATGAACACGCCCTCGATCTTAAACCCGGTTTTGTCCCGGCGTTGTTCAATCTGGGCGCCACCAAGGCATACACCCGGGACTTCAACGGCGCCATCGCCGCCTACAACGCTGTGCTTCGTTACGATCCGCAAAACCTGCGTGCCCTGATCGGCCGGGGCGATGCCAACAACGGCAAGGGCGACTGCGCCGCCGCCATCGCCGACTACGATCAAGCCATAAAAATCGATCCGGGTAACGCCCGTGTATTCAACAGTCGTGGCTACGTGAAGGCCGTACAGGGAAAGGTGGAGGATGCCATCGGCGATTACGATCAGGCGATCGCCCTCGAGCCCAACTTGGCCATCGCATTCGAAAACCGCGGCCTGGCCAGGAAAGCACTGAATCAAACAGACCTGGCCATTGCCGACTATGATCGGGCCATTGCCCTCGCACCCAATTACTATTCAGCCTACAACAACCGCGGCAATGCCAGACAGGCCAAAGGGGATACGGAGGGCGCAATCAGTGATTTTGATCGCGCCATTCAATTGGAACCGCACAAGGCCATTTTCTTTCGCAATCGCGGTGTGGCCAGAAGGGCGAAGGGAGACTACGACGGAGTTATTGCCGATGCCACCCGCGCCCTCGCCATCGATCCCAATTCTGCGGAGCCATTCATCGATCGCGGCCTGGCGAAATCTGACAAGAATGATTTTGACGCGGCCATCGCCGACTATGACCACGCACTCATTTTGGATCCAAGGTCGGCTTATGCGTTTAATGCACGGGGCGCGGCCAGACGCGCGAGGAGTGACCTCGATGGCGCGCTGGCGGACTTCAGTCAGGCGATCGCCCTCAAACCTGATTTCGCAGTCGCTTTCGAAAACCGGGCATTGGTCAAACAGGCTAAAAATGATTTTGACGGAGCGATCGCCGATTGCGACCGGGCCATTGACCTGGAGCCAAATTCTTCGACCTACAACAACCGGGCCAATGCCAGGCTCGACAAGGGCGATGTCGATGGCGCAATCGGTGATTTTGATCGCGCCATCCAGCAGGAGCCGGGCAAGGCCGTTTTTTTCCGCAACCGCGGTGCCGCCAAATCCATCAAAAGAGACTACGAAGGAGCCATCGCCGACGATACCACGGCTTTGGCCATCGATCCTGGTTTCGCCGATGCACTGACCGATCGCGGCATTGCCAAATTCAACCGGAACGACTTCGACGCGGCCATTGCCGACCTCGATCACGCGATCGCCCTCAACCCAAAGTCGCCTTACGCCTTCCACACCCGTGGAAATGCCAGACGCGCCAAAAACGACCTCGACGGTGCGCTGGCCGATTTGAACCAGACGCTTGCCCTCAAGCCGGACTTTACCGCCGCATTCGAAAGCAGAGCCCTGGTTAAACAGCTCAAGCAGGATTTCGACGGGGCCATCGCCGACGAAGACCAGGCAATTGCCGCGGCCCCGCGGAATGCGGCGGCATTCAACAGTCGGGGCTGCACCAAACAAGCGAAAGGTGACTTGGATGGAGCCATCGCCGATTTTCAAAGGGCGATCGAACTCGATCCCAAAATGACCGTCGCGATCGACAATCGCAGTAACGCCAGGCAACAAAAAGGAAACTTTGCGGAAATCCTGAGTGACTATGATGACCGCCTGGCGAGGAATCCCAATGATTCCACGGCCTTGTTTCTCCGTGGCGGCCTGAAAGCGGCCCACCAAGATCTGGACGGAGCAATCGGTGATTTGAACCAGGCCATCCAGCTGAATCCCTTGTGGGCGGAGGCCTATGCCAGACGCTCCAGTTGTTACGTCGCCAGGCACGACTACGAAAAGGCCCTGGCCGATACCAACCAGGCCATCCAGTTGATGCCAAAATTCGCCAATCTGTTCTGGGACCGCGGGTATATTTATGAACAAAAAGGCGACACCAACCGCGCTCTTGCCGACTACACCGAGGGAATCAAGCTGGCGCCGGAGGCCTCGCCCGGTTATTTTGCCCGAAGCAAGCTCCTTGCAAGTACCGGTAGCTATGATCAGGCGCTCGCCGACAGTAACGAACTCATCAGGCTGATACCGGAACACGCGGAATATCGCCGGCTTCGGGGGGTCATCCTGGCGATGAAAAAAAATTACCCTGCGGCAATCGAAGATCTCCATGCCTCCATCCAGCTCGATCCCGCCGAACCCCAGGGATACTTGCAGCTCGCAAACGTCCACGTCGCGAGTGGCAACCCCCAGCTGGCACTGGACGCCTGCAACGAGGGAATTCGCGTCAACCCCCGGTTCGTACAATTCTACTTTGCACGAGCCGCCTTGTTCGGACGCAAGGGCGAATTTCAGCAGGCCATTGCCGCCTACAACGAGATCCTCCGGCTTCAACCAGACAACGCCGTCGCGTACAGCGGTCGCGCCTACACCTTTTCGTTTATCAAAGACTATGACCGGGCGATCGATGACCTCAACCACTGTCTCCAAATCAATCCCCGCGACGCCATCAGTCATCTACGACGAGGCCATTGCCACGCCAAAAAAGGTGCGGTCGAAAAAATGTACACGGACTATGTCGACGCACTCCAACTCGATCCCAACAATGCCGAGGTCCAGAATGCGATTGCCTGGACATACGCCACCTGCAGTGACCCGAAATACCGGGACGGCAAGAAGGCAGTACTGCATGCCACCAAGGCCTGTGAACTATCCATCTGGAAAAACCCCAGTCCGATCGACACGCTGGCCGCGGCCTGCGCTGAAGACGGCAATTTTTTGGAAGCCATCAAATGGGAGAATAAATTTCTGGAATTTGAGCTGACACCCGACGTGGTGACCGCCGGCCGTCAGCGACTGGCCCTTTTTCAACAAGGCAAACCGTATCGCGAATAGATTCTGATACGAACCGCGTCGCCGGCCATCAGACTGTCACTTTCAACACAACGGAAATTCGGCCGCCCACTCGACAACACGTCAAGGTCAGCCAAGCCCCGTTCCCGGTTGCCAGGTATTTTTATTTGCGCTGTCGGCAACCGGCAAACTGTGCCAGCGTCTCATCACTTAAACCGGACTTCCGGTAAACCCCTGCCTCGATGAACCTGCCCCGCCGTCAGTTCTTGAAAACCTCCCTTGCCGCCACCGCTTCCGCCGCTCTCGCGTCCAAACTCAGCTCGGCTCCCGCCGCGGGCGCCTCCCGCGAATATTACGAGCTTCGCGCCTATCACTTGCACGGGGGAGCGGGCACCCGGCTTAAAGCCGACGCCAATCCCGCCTTACTCGATGGCTACTTGGAGCACGCTTTTCTCCCCGCTCTCGACAAACTCGGCGTGAAAAATGTCGGCGTGTTTACGGAAGTGGAGGTGAACAAGGAAACTGTCACCGCGATGCCCAAAGCTGATTCTCCGGTGTGGGTTTTAATCCCCCACGCCAATCTTGAGTCCTTCGTCGAGGTGGGCGCCGTGCTCAACACCGATCCCAAGATCCAGGCCGCCGGTGCCGACTACCTCAATGCGCCCAAGGCCAGCCCGGCGTTCGAACGCCTCGATACGTGGTTGCTGCTGGCCTTTGCCGGTCTGCCCAGACTGGAACTGCCGGCATTTTCCCGCAGCCGGATGCCCACGCGCGTCTTCGAACTGCGCGATTACGAGAGTCACAGTGAATTGAAAGCGCTCAATAAAATGGCGATGTTCAACGACGGGGAGATCGCCCTGATGAAAGATCTGGGCATGAATCCGGTGTTCTACGGCCAGGCGCTGGCCGGCCCCAACCTTCCTCACCTGCGTTACATCACCGGAGCCGTCGACCTGGCGACCCATCTGGCCAACTGGAAAAAATTCGGCCCCGACCCCCGATGGATCGCGATGAAAGATCTGCCGCAATATGCCGACAACACCTCGAAAAACACCTCGCGTTTCGTGGTGCCAAAACCGTATTCCGAGATCTAAGAGCTGGTAGGGCGGATATCCCTAATCCGCCGTCAGACACGCCCGCCGTTCTCGCCGCGCAATTTTTTCCAGGAAGCAAGACAGCGCCCGGCGGTTTCGAATTCGGAGTAACGGCTGCCCTCCTGCTCCATCAGGTAAAACTCCACTCCGCCGGTTTCCTCCACCGCCGCGATGATTTCCTTCCACGGCGAAACACCTTCGCCAAACAGGACGCGATAACCCTTTTCGTCGGCCGGCTTCCCCGGCGCCCAGTCTTTCAAATGCACGCTGCGAATGCGTCCCGGATGCGCCTTGATCCACGCAATCGGATCCGCCCCGGCTTCCATGCACGTGCCCACGTCGAACTGCAGCGTGAATTCCCCCGGAGTATTCTCCGCCACCACATCCATGATGCGTGGACCGTCACCTAGGCGAACCCACTCCACTTGGTGATTGTGAAATCCGGCGGTCAGACCGTGCGGTTGCAATTCCGCCGTCGCCGCCGAGAGCTGCCCGCACAATTTTTTCCAGTCTTCGAGTGCCGCGGTGCCCTTCGGGGTCGAAGCGAGGATGATATGCCGGGCGCCGAGAATCTGATTTAACTCGATCGCCTTCGCCATTCCCGCACCGGGCGTAAAGGACTCGATATGATTATGGGTGGAGTAGCAGCGCAGCCCAAGATCGTCCATCCGGCTCTTCACTTCCTTCGCATAGGGAATGGTCCACTCGAAATACGGCGAATAAAATTCCACGGCCTCATAGCCGATCTGCGCAACCCTGGTCAGGGTACCCGGCAAATCCCGCGCCAGTTCTCCCCGCACCGAATACAATTCCAAGCCGATCGGGAATTTTTTTGATTTGGCCGCCGTCGTTACCCGCGACGACGGAGTTTCACCCGCGGCAAAAAGCGAACTGCCGAGTGACTGCGCCATCAGCGCGGCAACGGGAACTGACGCCAGGAAATGACGACGGGAAATCGAGCGCAAGGGGGTATGGGTGGGAGACATGCTGGAATGTTGGCGCCATGAGCCGCCCAAGACAAGGGCGATGCTTTCGATCATTTCGCGCGGTCACATCCCTGTTCTGCAACTTTCGGATCCCTTGTCGTGTTCTCAATCCACACCCATGAAACCCATCGGAATCTTCCTGCTCTGGTGCCTCTTGCTCTGCCTCTGCTGGCCGGTCGCGCTGCTCGCGCTGGTGCTTTCGCCGATTGTCTGGCTGATTTCCATTCCCTTCCGGCTTCTGGGAATCTGCATCGCCGCAACCTTTTCACTAATCAGGGCAATCCTCTTCCTGCCGACGCGCCTGCTCGGCGGTCCCACCGGACGCTGAGCTCAAACTCCCGTCCGCTCAGTTTCCAATCAGTCCCGGGACAACCTTGGAGGGCTGCGGCTTCTCGGGAACCTGCTCCGGCGCATTGATGGAAATCTTGGGACTCCATTTCAGCCATTCCTTGTCCGCTTCGTTCGCCAGCATGAACTGCGCACCATCGGCGGCCACATCCGCGGATTCCTCCGGCGTGGCGAAGGCAATCGCACCGGTGATGATCGATTGAAGCGATTTCTTCTGCGAGCCGCCACCAAACAAACTGATCTGCAACGGCGCACCCCCGGCATTCCAAAAACGGGTGTTGGTCTGGATCAGATTGGCATAGGCACGCTGCACCCGAATGCGTACCCACACACCAGTCGAGTCGTCCGCCAGTCGGGCCGATTCCACCTCGCCGACCTTGACGTCGCGATAAAACACCGGAGCATGCAATTGCAGCCCGCCCAACCGCTCTGTCCGCAACAAATACGCCCTGCCCTCCTCGACTTTCTCGAGCGCCGGAGGAGCATCGAGCCCGCGGAACTGGGTCACGCGCCCCCCGTCACCGAGTTCCACCCCGAGATGTGCTCCTGTGAGCAGGGTTTCAAGTCCGCTGATGCCACCAAAGCCAATCTCAGGCTGCACGATCCAAAACTGCGCTCCCTCCCGGGCGATCGCGTCAGCATCGCGCGTAAGTTGCAAACGCACCAGTACGTGACCGAGATCAGGAGCGAGGCTCACTTCCTTCACGGTGCCGACCACCACGCCCTTGTACTCCAGTTTTGTCTGGCGCGGCTCAATGCCGGAGCCGTCCGCAAACTCGATGACGATCTCCGCTCCGCGGTTGCGCCACTCGCGCATGAGCATCCAGGCGGCCACGGCCAGCGCGACGGCGGGAACGACCCAGACAAGGGAGATACGGGGAAACCGTGAGAGCTTGGGAGCAGGTGTGGACATGGGAAAATGAATGCATTGCTCAGGCTGGCATTTCCTCCAACCGTCGCGTCTCAAGCCAGAATACACGCGGATCAAACCGGTGCGTCGCCAGCATGGTGAGCACCACCACGGACCCGAACGCCACAATGCCAGGCCGCGGATACACGGCGGCCAGTTTTCCGAATCGAACCGCGCCGGATAGAAACGCCACGAGAAATACGTCCAGCATCGACCAGCGTCCGATGAAATCGATGGAGCTATACACCTTGGTCAACAACGGCGCATGCCGGGTCGGCTTCCCGCAGGTGGACGCCAGCAACCAAAAGAGACCGGCGAGCTTGAGCAGGGGCACGAGAAAACTGGCGGTGAAGACAATCGCCGCCAGGCCGCCCAGACCATCGTGCCAGAGTTGGATGACGCCGGAGAGGATGGTCGTGTCGTTGCTCGGTCTTCCGAGTGTACCAAGATGCATCACCGGCAAAGCGTACGCCGGCACCAGCATCACGACCGCAGAGAGCGCCAAGGCTGCCGACTGCGCCGTGGACGACTGGGTAAAGGCCGCGCGTGTTTTCATGGGGTAACCCCGCTCGCAACGGCGGGCAATCGTGCATGGCTCGGTTGGAGGTGAAAACGACGCCACGCCATCAACGTCAACAGGGACGTCACGGCATAGCACCACAACCCGGGGCCGACGGTAAGATCGACCAAGTCGCCGAGTTTGAAAAAGGCGACCATCACTCCGAGCACCTGTACTTCGGGCATCGCCCAGTACTCAATCGCATCCGCCCAGCGCCGCAGGCGGTTGTTCCATTTCGAAAATGCCGGTCGCCGATCAGTGAGCAATATGACAGCCAGCAACGCGAGCAGTGCAAAGGGGGCCAGCGTTCCGCAGAGCAGCACCCACATCGCCAGCGCGTCAAACCCATGGCGCCAAAATCCTTCGAAACCCGCGGTGAGCGAAGTCACCCGTTCACGACCGAATTTCTGCAACGTCACAAAGGGAAGCGTCAGCGAGGGAATCGCCAAGAAAAGCCCCGCCAGCGTAAGCGCCAGGGTTGCGCTGTCACCGATTCGTCCGCGTTCCGCCAGCAGAGTCCCGCAACGCACACACATCGCGCGTTGACCCGGCCTCAATACGGGCGCGCTGTGGGTTTGACCACAGAGGGCGCAGCGCAGTGATGAATCGTCGGAAGCCATGAAAGCGTCCGCGCCTAGACCACCCGAAGAAATGCAGCGGGCGCATCGGCACGTATCATTAAATTGGAACGCTGCGGCGTGTCTTGGTTCGCCAAAATCGAGCAGTTCTCCCCAATCCGAAATGGGGAATCACCGCCACCGCCGCTGCCGCTCGCTGCCCGCTACAGCAGGCGGGGCAGCCAAACCGTGCCCACTCCGGCAATCAGGCCAAACAAATGCCCTTCCCAGGAAGAACCGTCCCGGGCCGGCGCGATACCGGCGAGCATCCCTCCGTAAAACAAAACGACGCCACCCGCGATCAGCAGGTCCGAAGTCGTCCGCGAAAACCAAGCGACCGAGACCAGATATCCGAAAAAACCGAAGATCACTCCCGACATTCCGACGTGAGGTGCCTTCCGTCCGAAACACCAAAGCAGAAATCCCTGCGCGAAAGCAATGATGAGGGCCGTCTTGAGGAAATCGTGTTCATCGCGACGCAATAACAGCACGCCCAATACGACAAACGGCGGAAGGTTGGCCACCAGGTGCCCCAGATTCACGTGGACAAAGGGAGCGGTGAAAAGCCCGACCAATCCTGCCGCGTCGCGCGGCACCACCGCGAGACGGGTCGCGGCGGCAGACGAGATCATGCCCACCAGTGTGCCGACAATCATCGCTGCTGCTGGCCACGAAATCAAATTCCACGGTCCATGGGTGAACAGCCGGGTAATAAAATGAATGGCATCGTCCATCGTTCGCCAAGGAATGATCAACCCGCGGCAAAATAAAAGCCCGAACCGGCCGATTTGAAAACCGGCCTTGCCGGATGAGGCGCCTGATTTCTCTCCACGACTATTTGACCCATCCCGTGGTTGGTCTGGCCAGGGCCGCTTTCAGCAATTGGTCGACTCGACGGCTTTCCGCGCTGTTATCAGTACCGGTGCGGTCCACGATTTCCTTCAGGTCCGCCTGCTTCTGCACATTGCGTTCCTCCCACTGCATCTCCAGCGCATAGCCGTTGTTCAAACCGAATAGATTTCCGATCTTTATCCCCGGCCTCGCTTTTATCGCCTGTTGCAACCGCTCCTTGGTTGTGACCATGGCCCAGTCCGGAGGAGGCGTCGGCGCATCGGCAGTAACCGTCACCTTGGGCAAACGAAGCACGTCGGGCGAAGCCGGGGTTTCTTCGGCTGCGGGAGGCGTTTCGTTGGCTGTCTTTGGCGGAGGATTGTATTTGGGCAGTTTGGTCTCCACCTCGTGAATAATTCTCTCGGAGAGTTTTGGCTTCAGCGGTGCGGTCGAAGCCGTGGAATTATCTGCCCCCTTCAACGAAAATCCGCCCAAAATCACTACCGCTACCACCATCCCCTGGCAGAGATAACACGAGCGAATCACAACACCTGGATTACCGCGCGCGTGATAGGCTGCAACTCTGCTTTGAGTGGACAGTCGGGGCATGAAAGCACGCAGGATAGTTAGACCTCCACGGAATTTGCGGAGGCGGTCGGAGGGGTAATTGTCATCACTGACGCCCATCGGCGTCCAATGTTCCCCTTACCCCTCCGCTCAGATGCCTGTCCGCCTTCATTTCCGCCTGCTTGCTGTGGTCGCCTGCTTATTGTTCCACCCCGGCCTTGCGCCCGCCCAGGCTCAATCACCCGCGCCTGCGTCTGCCCTGCCCTTCCTGAGTCCGGTCTTTGGCGACCACATGGTGTTGCAACGCGACAAGCCCAATCGCTTCTGGGGTTGGACGCAGCCAGGCCAGACCGTCACCGTCGAGATCGCGGGGAAATCCGCAAACGGCACGGCGGATGAAACCGGAAAATGGCAGCTTTCGCTGGAAGTTCCCCCCGCAGGCGGTCCGTACACGGTGATGGTTTCCGGCCCGCAAAGTATCGCGCTTCACGACGTGCTGGTCGGTGACGTCTGGCTGTGCGGCGGTCAGTCCAACATGACGATTCCTCTGCGCTCCAGCAACGGCGGCGAAACAGCCGCCCGATCGGCGAACCGCTCCGACTTGCGTTTCTGCACAGTCGCATCCCGCAACGCCTACACCCCGGCCGCCGTGCCGGTGTGCGAATGGAAACCGTGTACAACCGACACCGCCGCCGGGTTCTCCGCCATCGCCTATTATTTCGCGCAACGCTTGCAGCAGGATGTACATGTCCCGCTTGGTTTGATTCAGGACTGCGTAGGCGGAAGTCCGGCGGAATCCTGGATGACCGCATCCAGTCTCGCCCAATTGAATGAATTCACCCCGCAACTCGCCGAGATCGAACGACTGAACCGGCGCGGCGGTGAGAAATTCGGCAGTTTCCTGATGCACTGGCTCGACGAAAACGACGCCGGCGGAAAAGACGCCGCCTGGGCGCAACCGGCAGCCGACGAATCGAGCTGGAAACCGGTGTCGCTGCCGGGTGGTTTCGCGGAATTGGGCGTGCCGGAAACCCCCGCCGTTTGTTGGTTCCGGCGCACCGTCACTTTGCCCGCGAATTTCACGGGAGGATCGGCAAAAATTTTCCTCGGTCAGGTCGAGAAAATGGACACGACGTATATCAATGGTCGCTGGATCGGTGCGAGTTCATGGGTGGAAAATCCCCGCGCCTATTCCGTTCCCGCGGGAGTGTTGCACGCGGGAGCCAATGTGATCGCGGTGCGGGTTTTCAAAACGAAACCGTACGGCGGGTTCCAATCCGACGCCACCCTCCTGCGGTTGCAGCTGCCCGATG
Organism: Verrucomicrobiota bacterium; assembly: GCA_048498875.1. GTDB lineage: Bacteria > Verrucomicrobiota > Verrucomicrobiia > Opitutales > Opitutaceae > Lacunisphaera. The sequence goes on along the minus strand of JBEHXD010000024.1, from coordinate 6,050 downwards.
GAACGGATCTCCCACTCGCGGGCAGCTGGCTCGGACGTCTGAGCGTGGATGCACGTCCGCCCTTTCCGATGCCGCTCGACTTTGAAAACTACGCCACCATGCCCACCGTCCTCGGCAACGGCATGCTCGCGCCGATCGCTCCCCTGGCCTTGACCGGCGTCCTCTGGTATCAGGGTGAAGCCAACCAAACGCGTCCCGCCCAATATCGAAAACTTTTCCCGGCATTAATCCGTGACTGGCGGAAGCAGTTCGATCAGGGAGAAATTCCCTTTTACATCGTCAGCCTGCCGGCCTTCATGGCCCATCGTTCCGAACCGGGTTCCGACGGCTGGACCGAGGTGCGCGAAGCCCAGATTCAAACCGCGCAGACCGTCCCCAACACCGGCGTCATCGTCACCGTGGATGTCGGCGAAGCCGACAATATTCATCCGAAGGAAAAACGCATTCCCGGCGAACGCCTCGCCCTGCTGGCCCTCGCCAAACACTACCAAAAACCCGTCGTCGCTTCCGGACCGATTTTCCGTTCGTTCGAAAGACAGGGCAACGCACTGCGACTGAATTTCGATTCGGTCGGCGGTGCTTTGGTAGTGCACGGCGATGCTCCCGGCGAGTTTGCCGTTTCGGGAACCGACCGGAAGTGGCATTGGGCTTCAGCCAAAATCGACAACGATACAGTCGTCGTTTCGTCACCGGAAGTGCCCGCGCCTGTCGCCGTGCGTTACGCCTGGCAGGCGAATCCCGTCGCCACGCTTTTTAACCGCGAAGGCCTTCCTGCGACTCCTTTTCGCACGGACGACTGGTAAGGCGAAGTGGCGAACATCGCATTCGAGTCGCCCTGACCGCCAAGCGCTTGTGAAAGCAGGAACTTCGGATGTCACACTTCGCGCCGCTATCTCGTCCCAGGATATGAGCCCTCACTCTTGGCTCATCATCCCATGCAACCACGATTCGATTACTACAAAGCCGCACCGGAAGCCTTCGCCCCGATGCTGGCGCTTTCCAATTATGTTCGCGATTGCGGCATTGAGCACTCGCTCGCCGAACTCGTCAAAATCCGGGCGTCACAGCTGAACGGTTGTGCGTACTGCCTGGAAATGCACACCCGCGAAGCGCGGACCAAAGGCGAGACGGAGGTCCGGCTGCATCTGCTCGCCGCCTGGCAGGAATCTCCGCTCTATACCGCACGCGAACGCGCGGCCCTCGCGTGGACCGAGGCGATCACCCTGATTGCGACCTCGCGCGCCACCGACGACGTTTACTCCGCAATCCGCGCGCAGTTCACCGAAAATGAACTCGTGAAACTCACCCTCATGATTGGGGTAATCAACACTTGGAACCGCGTGGCCGTTGGCTTCCGCGCCGTTCATCCGGTCGCGACGCCCCACGCCGCTTAGTTGCCCCAAGATCGAAACCCTGTGGAAAAAAACTGCCTTTCCCGGGTCCGCATTCATCATCGCAACCATGACTCCCGGCCGAGCCAACCGTCCGAAGACTTCGTCCCACGCCAGCGATTTCGAAGCCCATCGCCGGCATTTACTCGCCGTGGCGTACCGGTTTCTCGGCACGGTTTCCGACGCCGAGGATATCGTCCAGGAAACCTATTTGCGATGGATCGACGTCGATCAAACGGAAATCAAAGACCCGCGCGCCTACCTCTCGAGAATCACCGCCCGGCTTTGCCTCGACCAGCTGAAATCAGCGCGCGTACGTCGCGAAAAATATGTCGGTCCGTGGCTGCCTGAACCCGTGGTGGAGGCAGCGGGATTTTCCACGTGGCCGGACAGCCCGGATCAGACGGACATTTCATATGCCCTCATGCTCGCGCTGGAGCGGCTGTCTCCGCTCGAACGCGCGGCCTTTGTGCTGCACGACGCGTTCGGCATGGACTTCAACGAGGTCGGCACTGCGCTGAACCGGTCGCCCGCGAGTTGCCGCCAGCTGGCCAAACGCGCCCGGGAACACCTGCGCGCCGCGCGACCGCGCTTCAAGCTCTCACCCGGTGAGGGCCAAAAAATCGCCGATGAATTTCTGGTGGCGTCCCAATCGGGAGACACCTCCACCCTCACCCGGCTGCTGGCGGCGGACGCGATCCTGCATTCCGACAGTGGAGGCAAAGTGCGTTCGGCACGTCGTCCCATCCTCGGACGCGATCGCATTGTGCGTTTTTACGCGGGCATCGCCCGGCGCGTCCCGAAGGCCCGGCTCATCGTGCCCGTCACGGTCAACGGATTGCCGGGATTTCTCATGCGCGACGGAAACGGCATCACGCAGACCCTCGCTTTCGAAATTCGCACCGGTGCGATCGCGGCCCTCTATCTGGTCCGCAATCCCGACAAATTGCGCCACGTTCATCCGCTTCCTGGAGCAGATGGCGCAGCGGACTGATTCTGGTCGCCTCGCCCAAAGTTTCCCCGCAACCCGCGACCGCCTGATTTCCGTTGCGCAGTGAAACCCGCACCGCTTCCCGTCGTCGTTTCCTGTTCCCACCCTCAACCCCTGATGCCCATGAACCGACGTACCGCCCGGGATTTTGACCAGGAACTGCTCGATCTCTATGACTACTATGTGCACGGCCAGATTGACCGCCGCGGTTTCCTGGAACGAGCGACAAAATTTGCGGTGGGCGGGCTGACGGCCGCCGCACTCCTGGAGATGTTGAGTCCTCAATACGCTTTGGCCGCGCAAGTGCCCCAGGACGACGCACGCGTCACCTCGTCCTACGTTAAATACCCTTCGCCCGAAGGCAGCGGTGAGATGCGCGGCCTGCTCGCCAAGCCTGCAAACGCCACCAAACCGCTGCCGGGAATTGTCGTCGTCCACGAAAACCGCGGACTGAATCCCTACATCGAAGACGTTGCCCGGCGCGTCGCACTGGCAGGCTTTGTCGCTTTTGCCCCGGATGCGCTTTATCCGCTCGGCGGCTACCCCGGCAACGACGACGCCGGTCGTACGCTGCAGCAAAAACTGGATGGCAAAAAGATCACAGAGGATTTCGTCGCCGCGGCGAAATTTCTCCACGCGCACCCTGACTGCAATGGCTCGCTGGGCGCGATTGGCTTCTGTTTCGGCGGTGGCATGGCCAACACGCTCGCCTGGCGGCTGCCTGACTTGATCAAAGCGGCCGTGCCCTACTATGGCGGCCAGCCGACGGCGGAAAACGCCGCCAAAATCAAAGGCGCCCTCCTGCTCCACTATGCGGAACTGGACACCCGCGTGAACGCCGGCTGGCCGGCCTACGAGGCGGCGCTCAAGAGCGCCGGCGTGGAATATCAGGCCTTTATCTATCCCGGCGTGAACCACGGATTTCACAACGACACGACTCCGCGCTACGATCAGGCTGCGGCCGAGCTTTCCTGGAAAAGAAGCATCGAGTTCTTCAAAAAGAAAGTTGGCTAAGATGACGGAATCGGAAGTCGTCAATCACTCCAAGCGCTAGCCGGCCGGCGGTAGTTGCGGATAAGCCGCTGCCGTCATCGGCTCGGGAGGAGCCGACCGGATATATTTCAATTTCCGCCCGAGAGCGATCAGCCGGCTCTCCATGGCCCGGTACGAAAGCGTGGCGAATGCCAGGGTGCACGCGAACGACAGCGTGGCGATCCCGAAACCCTTCAGCAGGCCGACCTCATGACGCGGGGGTGAACCAGTCAGGGCAATGAAAAGCAGGTGGTTGATGAGCGGATGGAAAAGATAAACGCCGTACGAAATGCCGCCCACCGACCGCAGCGTGAAATGCCTCAGGGGGGCAGTCCAAACCGTGCCCATGAAAGCCAGGACCAGCCAAAGGAACGACGCCCAAAAAATTGAAATGATCGAAATCGAAAAAACGCCGAAGCTGCGCTTCGTTACCAGCAGCACCATGCCGACGGCGGCAAGAGCCAGCACCCCCACCATGGTTTTTCGCCAGGTACCGCTTTTAAAAATATCGGATTTGTATTCAAACGCCCACGCCAGCCACGTGCCGAAGAAAAGTGCCTCGCCTGAACCGGGCACCAAAAATGGCGCATGCGCCAGCGGGGCAAACGCGCGGAAAATCGGCCCGATCGCGGCGAGTCCGATAAACGAAACGGGCAGCCAGCGCCTGGGCACAAAGCGGATCCAAAGCGGCAGAAACAAGTAGAACTGCTCTTCCAACGCCACCGACCAGGTAACGCCCAACGGAGCCGCTCCCCACTCGCCTGTGCGCGCCATGACGAAATTCTGGATCAGCACGAAATAATTCCAGAACGGCACCATCCCTTCGTTGAATTCCGGGAGGCTGTGCAGCGGCGGCGCCAGCCGCACGATCATGAATATTGCCAGCAACACAAAATATACCGGAAGAATCCGGAGGGCGCGCCGGCCATAAAAAACCCCGAAGAAATTTTCCGCCGGGCGATTCTGCATCAAAATGCCGCCGATCAGGAATCCCGACAAAGTATAAAACAGATACACCCCCGTCCACGCCTGGCCGGTCAGGGTGCGCAGCCAGAAAACCGAACCCGGAGTTCCGGGCATCCACATCAGGAAGAGATGGGCATAAATCACGAGCAATGCGGCCAGACCACGGACCCCGTCGAGTTCGATCCAGCGTTTCTGCGCACCGATATTGCCATTGGCCTCCATTGCTCCAATTCAGCCCTTCCGCCCGGGTTGAACAAGCAGCGACTGAGCCGGACCTTCGCCCGGCATACTTCCGGGGAAAATTCATTGCTCCGCCAAACCCGTTTTACACCCGCAAGATGCGCGCTTCCCGGTGCTCACTCGGGAAAATCCCGATGCAGTGATCAGGTCTCATTGGGTTAGTGTTCAACCCATCCTTAGTCCTTAGGCCCCGTTGATTTCGCCCGTTGACCCATACTGGGTCGCGTCCGGTTGCGCTAAGGTAGACGGGTGAATTCCTCCGTGCTGCCTCAAAATCTGCCATTCGAACTACGCGTCACCTGCGGTTGCCCTGCCTCGTTTCATTTCCGGGTAGGGCTGGCGGAAACCAACAGCCTCGAAGCCGCCCATGCCTGCATTCGTTGCGGCAAGCTGACGGCGACCGAGGTGCTGTGGGAGCACATTCATCACAACACTTACAATCCTTATGGACGCCGCGAAAAACAGCTGACGCCGGAAGTCCACGCGTGGATCAACCGCTGGCCGCGCGTCGTCGAAGGTGCGCACGAAACCGAGTATGTTTTCCTATCCGCGCAGACGCGTTGCGCCGATGAGAAAGAGCTCGCCAGTGTCGTCGCGCTCGCCCGTGCTGAACAGCACTCCTTGCCGCGCGGACGCCGCCTGCATCACGTCGGCGCCCCGGCCGAACCGCCACCGCCGGAATTGCCGCAAGCGTTGGACGATTACCGCCAGTTGTGGCGGGCTTCGCAGCTGACGCCGTCGACCGATCCGGACACACTGCTCCGGTTTGCGAATCCCCGGTTTCGCTCCACGAGCGCGCTCGCGACCGACTGCCTTTTACAGCGCTCGGATATCGCCTACCTGATTGGACAGGCGGCCGGAAATTCCGATTCAACGGTTCGCCAGACGGTCTACTCGATCGTGAAAGAGGAACCGGCCCTGCTTCCGCCGGCGCTCAATTCGCTGCTGGGCTGGATGGACGACGTGGTGGGCCGCCAGGGAATCAATCTCGAAGGACAAAGCCTGGAAGAGTTGTTGAGTTTCCTCGCGAAACAAAAATCCTCCCAGGCACGCATCACGCCCGCCCTGGAAGCCGCCAAGTCACGGCTGTGCCGCGCTGCGTACGAGCTGTCCCGGAAGTTTACCGAGGCGATCCGGGCCTTGAATGGCGAGCCGCCGCTGCCCATCACGCATACGCCATGGTTCTTTAACTCGTAGGCGGAAAAATTTCCCATGACCCGACTTTTGCCGATCATTCTCGGACCGGAACTTTACTGGATGCTGGTTTGCGCCGCCACCTGGCTGGCCACCCGCCGCCACCTCGCGCCGGATCCCACCGTGACGCGCTGGCTCGACGATCACTGGGCGTGGTTGCCGTTGGTTTTCGCACCGCTTACGTTCATCTACTTCCTGGTTCCGGAGAGCAATCGCTGGTGGTTATTGTTGCGCGC
>JBEHXD010000023.1:0-21744 GCA_048498875.1 Verrucomicrobiota bacterium | reverse complement strand
TGCGAGCCAGTTTCGCACCAGATAATAAGGGTAATCCTTGTTTTCGGTGAGATAATTCCACGTGCCGCCAAGCACTTTTTTGCGATGAATATCGAAAAGTTTCTGCCAGGGATTTTTGCGTTTCAGCAACGCATCAACAGCCATCATCGCGCCGAGCGTACCGAAGGTCATGCCATTGCCCGAAAATCCCGTGGCGGCAAATTGATGCGGTGCGGTTTCTCCAATCAAAGGCAATCCGTCATTGGTTTCGATCACCTGTCCCGACCACCGGAAGTCGACGCGGGCTCGCGGCGCGAAGGACAGGAATTTCCTTTCCAAGCGCCGGTAGGGTGCTTCGGTGTCCGTTTCCTGTCCGGTTTTGTGATCTTCACCCCCACAGATTGCATAGTCGTAACCTCGTCTGCGTTCCACCCTGAGATACAAATAAGGATCGGCCATGTCCCAAAACGATCCCTCAGGCAGGCTGTTCGCAGGAATCCTGGCACCCAGCGCATAGCTCGTGTACAAGGACAATTTGGTTTGCAAAAGAAGCGCCGCAGTCGTGCCGGTATTCCCCATGAGGGGATTATGGGTTGCGAGTACGATGTAGCGGCCACGGATCCTGGCGTCACCTGATTTCACTGCGAGCGGACGTTTTATAATTTCATCGACGGAGGCATTTTCGAAAACATGGCTGCCGTTGCCGGGAATGGCCCTTAACAAGGCGGCGAGATATTTTCTCGGATGAAAAATCGCCTGATGAGAAAATTTGATGCCTGGAACGGCGAATCCGGGAATCTTATCACAGGGCTCGGCGTTGATTTTGAGTTTCTGCGCCGCGGCGACTTCCTTCTTCAATTCCCGGGCAAACTGGCCCGGATCCGCTCCCATTGGAACGTGAAGATAGCCTGGCACCCAACGGAAGTCGCACTTGATGTTCTCGGCCCGGATCAACGAAACAATCTGATCGGTGGCGGCCGCGCCGGCGTCCCAGACCGCTCGCGCTGAATCCACCCCAAAGGATTTCAAAAGCTGATGGAGACGCAAGTCGGTTACGCTCGTCAAATGCGCAGTGGTGTGCCCCGTGTCGATTTCCGCAAATCGCTCGCGCTCGAGTAATGCCACGGTAAACCCCGCCCGCTTCATGAGATAGGCGGCGGTAATTCCGGTAATGCCTCCGCCAATGACGATCACGTCGACCTGGACATTGCGAGCCGGAGGTGAAAAACGGGGAAGCGAAGAGCTCGCAATCCAGTAGGCGGTGGTATCCATCGGAAGAAAATTCAGCGCGTGGTTTATGATGTGAGCGATCCGCCGGGTCGCGGATCAAAGCCGGCCTGAAGGCGATTGCGGAAAATCGAGAAATTATTTCGCGGCCGTCTGTCCTTCCAGTCCTTCACGCAGCGCTTGGATGAACGCATTGCGCAGGAGGTTTTCCAAGGTCACCCAAACGTCGACTTTGTTGTCTTCGAAATTGCCGTGAAAGGGCGCTTTTGTCGCAACCTCACCGCGGTCGTTTTTAAGCAGGTTTCCGACCGCGGCAGCAACCTTCGTGGCGGTACGTTGAATCACGCTCTTTTCCGGATCAGGTACGGCCTTGAATTTCAATTCCTTGAAAAAGGGCTTGGTATAGCCTGAGTAGGTGCCGTTGGCCGCACTGACTTCCGTATAGAGTTCGAATTCGCCGGAGGACACATCCACGAGGGCGTACCGCACGAGGAAGTCATGAATTTGCGGGAGCGAAAGCGCTTTGATCTCCAGTTTCACTTCAAAGCGCGGCATGGATTCGGCCGGATCCGCCTGGGCTTCCAGCACCACGCCGCCGGTTCCGCCCATCCGCGCATTCATTTTCAACGTGGCGGGGAGGGGTTGTTCGCTCTTCTCCCGATTACTGAAACCCGCGAGAGTCAGGTTGATTTGATCGAGCGTGAGACTTACCGCCTGCGGGTCCGTCCGATCATCGAAGCGAATCTGGGCGTTCTTGATCTCGATTTTCTGGAATTCGATCGGGAATTGTTTGGCCAGCACATCCTGCCAGGCGCGCACGACCGGCTTGGTGAGTTTTTTTGCCTTCTCCTGTTCATCCTTGGCGGTTTCAGCGCGTTTAATCATGATCACCTGGGCGTGATCCACTGCGCCTTCACCGCCGAGACGACCCTGGAAAATCGGCGCCCACGCGAGCGAAAGCATCGCATGGGGCACAATGACGATGGCGCCATCCTCCGGGTGTGAGCGGTCCGACAGCTGCAGATTGCGCACGCTCACGGTGCCGCGCCACAGGGCGAGTTGGACGGAGTCGACGTGTCCGGTGAACTGCGGCATTCCCGCGAGCTTTTTGTTCACCACCTGAGTCGCGATGGGTGAGCCGGCGAATCGAATCAGAATCAGCAACGCAACAATGACCACACCGGTAAGGAACAGACCTTTGAGCAATCTTCTCATAAAGCTCGAAAAAAGTTTCCTCAGCCGCCGACGGTCGTTCCGCCCATCACCGGCAGCACGATGCCCGTGATGTACGAAGAATCCGCTTCGGACGCGAGAAACACGTAGGCGGGCGACAGCTCCTCGGGCTGGGCCGGCCGCTTGATCGGCGTGTCTTTCCCGAATTGCGCCACTTCCTTTGCGCTGCGTCCCCGGTCAGAGGGATTGAGTGGAGTCCACACCGGTCCTGGCGCCACCGCATTGATGCGAATTCCTTTTTCGATGAGCTCCATCGAGAGGGTTTTCACCAGCGCATTCAATGCACCTTTCGTGGAGGAATAGTCCTGCAGTCCCTTGGATCCGAGAATGCCGGTCTCGGAGCTGGTCACAATAATCGCCGAACCGGGCTTGAGATGCTTCAGCGCGGCCTGAACCAGACGGATGCAGGCGAACACATTGGTCTCGTAGGTTTGGAGCAGCTCTTTCGATGTGAGATCGCCGACCGATTCCTTATGGCTTTGGTGGGCGGCATTGGAAACGAGGACATCGAGGTGCCCCAACTCGCTAACAGTGCGTTCGACCAGCGTGACGGCGGTCTTTTCCCGGGTAAGGTCGCCCACGAGCACCAGACAGCGCCGGCCAAGCGCCTCAACCGCACGCCTGGTTTCCAGGGCATCGGGGGTTTCCTGGGGAAGGCAATTGATCGCGACGTCCGCGCCTTCCCGCGCATAAAGCAGGGAGACGGCGCGTCCGATACCGGAATCGCCGCCGGTGATCAGCGCCACCTTGCCCTCAAGTTTGTTGGCGGCGCGATACAAAGGCGCGTGAAAGTGTGGCTGCGGAGTCAGCTTTTTTTCCAGTCCGGGAGCCCGCTGGTGCTGGCGGGCAAAGGGCGGCATGGGCTCGCGCTTTCGGGGTGAAACGTGCCGGGAGCGGGAGGAGCGGGGAGACGTCTTCATCACTCTTTGGATGCGCGGGCTCGCGATCCGGTTCCCGGATGATTGCAGTGAACACCGCCTCGATGGTACATGAGACGGTTTGAACCAATCGAGACGAGTCACCCACCTGACCGAGGTGACGACGGTAGGACGGATTAGGATAATCCGCCCTACCATTTACGTCGACCGATGCACGCTCATCAGGTCGAAAATCCCAAAGCGATAGGCGAGACCGTAACCGGTCATCAGGGAAAAGGTGTAAAGATTCAGCGCCGCAGCGCAGATCATGGCATCGGCAAATTCCACCTGGGCGGCGAAGGCGATGAAGATGGTCACTGCGCCGGCGATTCCGACGAACAAAGCCAGCGCCATCAGCACGGTGAACCACCAGCGACTGGAGGTGTCGTTGGTGGTTTTGGAAAAAAAATAAATCGGCCAGATCGCCTGAATCGCGACGATCCCGGCAAGTACCCGGGCACTCCAGTCCCAAGTCTCAGACCAGGAAAGCGGTTCGGGAGTAAAACCGAACTTGATGACCGCAACGAGCAGGGGAAGGCCGGCAACGATTCGCAGGGCGTGGATTTGCAGCATTAACCCGGCACTCTCCCAAAAACCAATGGGATAAAAAGAATGAAGACCGATATTGCATTGGAAATTGGGAGCGGCTTGAAAGCCGGCCCAAGTTCCTCCGAAAAGAGGCAGGGCGAACAGGCCAACCGCAATAACCATGATTCCGCTGCACCAGGCGGGGTCGAGGCCTCCCGCCTGCAACACACGGGCAAACAAAATGGAAATCAGCGCCGTGAGCCAGCCTTTGCTCCAACCCTTGACGACTGCGGGCCGCAACTGTTCGAGGATGACCCGCTGGCGCCGGCGGAGCGTGGAGCGGATCAGTTTTTCCAAAGGCCCCGCACACAAAAGAGGCGTGACCGGTCCGGACAAGCAGTCCCTCAGGCGTTCTCTCACGTCCTTCGCGTCGACAGTCGGCAACGTGGCCGGATCAGGCCCCGGTTCCTCCCACGCCCTGTCGTCGACCATGGAATCCTCTGCTCCCGAAACCGTGGCATGGTTGGCGAGGAACTGATTCTCGTATCCAAAAAGTGGTTCCAGGCGAAAATCCCGCCGCAGCAAAGCGAGAGCGGGCGGCACGAGCAGCCAGGTCGCAGCGCCGACGCCAATGAGACCCAGCCAGGCGCTCCAATGCCTTTCTCCTGCGCCGGCGAAGCTCTGCGCCAGCCAGCCACCCGGGGTGGCGTACAAGGCAAGATCGAGCACGGGTTGAACCGCGGTCACATGGTGTTCCTGCAGCTTGATCACGGAAAAGAGCAGCACGGCGCTGAACGCCAGGCCGAGTCCGTAAGGGACGCGGGGAAATTTGCGCACGCTCCAAAGCGCCATGCACACCATCGCGCCCGTCTGGGCGGCAGCCAGGAAAACTGAAAACACCCCGAGAGTGACCGATGCCTGACCAATCGCGACGCCCAAGCCCAAGCCCAGCCAGTCACACGCATAGCCAATGGTGGTCTTGAGCCAGTCACGGTGCATGACCTGGCAGGCGTCGGCGTCAGCCACCGGATATTGAAAATAGAACCACAGTTTTTCCGAGGGCTGCATCGAAGCGACGAGTTGCGTGGCCCGGGAAAAGAACACACAGACCGACCAAAGCGCGCCGTACCGCAACAACAACTCGACGGGCGCGCCGCCCAGTCCAAAACTGAAAAAAATCACCGGAACGAATCCGCGAAAAAGATTCCCGACCCGCTTCCGGCGGAAAATCCCCGGCGGCTTTCGTCGAAATTGATGCAGGACCGGGTGGGCGCGGACAAGCGCACGCGCGCGATCGCGCCAGTGACGGGCCAACTGTCGGTCGGGAGTCATGGGTTCGTGATTTCGCGGAATTGCCGAAGGCGCGACTCCAGGCTGTCCGGGCCTTCGGGAGGAAGCGCGTCGAGATCAGAGCGGGTCATGGTCAGGGCCACGCCGCCGTGATCCAGCACGACCAGCAGATCGGAAAACTTGGCGGCAATTTCCAAAATCTGGGTCGTATACAGAATCGTGCCACCACCGGCCGCATGGGTCCGCGCGCGCTGCTTAAAGGTGGCGATGCCCTGGGGATCGAGTCCCGAGGCCAGCGGTTCGTCGAGCAGCCAGAGTTCCGGGTTGACGGCGAACAGGGCCGTGAGCGCGCACTTGTAGAGCTGGCCGCGGCTGAGCTGCGCCATGGGCATTTCCGCCAGTGGCAGGAGATCGAGCTCCGCGAGCGAGCGCATGATATTTTCCTCCGCTTCCGGAGCGGCCCGTTCATACAAGCGAAGCAGGAGGCTGGTATGCTCCAGCACATTCATGTGCGAAAATCCGGCGGGAAAATCCGGGAGAAACATCAGCCGGCGCCGGAGATCCAGTCGCTCCCGATGAAATTTCTGCTGGTCGAAAAGAATTTCGCCGGAGGTCGGGGCGACGATTCCGCCGAGACAACGCAGCAGGGTGGTCTTGCCTGCGCCATTGAGCCCGATGATCGACACCACGTTGCCGGGAGCGATTTTCAACGACGCCCGCAACAGCGCCGGAACGGAATCGTAGCGTTTGGTGACATTTTTGATTTCAACGTGCACGCAACAGAGAACGTATCCGGCGCGGGAATGACGAGCGGGATTTTCGATAACTTTGCGCGGCGGAAAGCGACGGGCTGCCGCGATCGCAGGTTGAACGAAAGCGTCTGGAGAAATTGGATTTCCTTGCCACGTGCCTCTTGATTTCGCTGCGAAATATGGTTTATCTTTTACTCATGGTTAAAAGGTATTGGGCCACTTTGCCGTTGAGTAATCTCGCTGCGTCCCAGGCGAGTGCGAACGAACACGTCACGATTGGCGTGAAGCAATAAATGCAAGCACTGGTGGCGCCGAAGGGCGCGACGTATGAACAGACGTTTGACGGGTTTTCGATCGGGTGTTCCACCCGGTCGGCTGAAGCTTTTATTCTGGTTCCATTCACGCTGGTTTGGTCCGGGTTGTCGCTCGGTGGCATTTATGGCAGCCAGATCGTCAAGGGGGAGTTCAATCCCTTCATGTCATTTTTCGGCATCATTTTTCTGACCGGATCCGGTTTTCTGCTCAGCCGGACGTTGATGAGCATCTGGGGTGAGGTGACTTTCGAACTTCGCGACGGAGTGCTTTATTATTTCGTGGGCATCGCGCCGTTTGGGAAAAAGAAGAGTTTCGCCTGGCGCTCCATCGAGGAAGCGCGCGAGGAAGTCAGCTCCTGGGACAAGCACGGGAAGGCCAGACATGCAATCTACCTTGAAGGAGCGGAGCGGCACGTGGTGGGGCAGGCGTTGTCCGCCCAGCACCGCTATTTTGTCGTGAGAGTGCTGAACGAGCAACTCCAACGCCGGAAGGGGTGACCGGGAATGAGTGTGATGATCACGGTGGGCTCGATGAGCAGGGAAGAGGCGGCGAAGACTTAGCGGCTTGCGCAAGACGTGGGCAGCCCTGGCCGCTTCAACCTAAGGTTTTCCGGTGTCATGGCTCAAGCTGCGGCGTTTATAGTCAATAGTCTGATCGGGTTGAAGCGGGGCGTCTGCTGACGGCGGGGATCCTGCCATGACCGGTTTTGGTGCGCCGTGTCGCAGCGTGTGAATAATTCCCACCGTGTAGTCCCAATACATGGAAGGATGCAACTGGCCGTCGTGTCCCTGCCAGCGTTCGATGGGAAGGCGGGTTTTGGGATAATCCACGCTCGTGTCCGCGGTCCAGATGGCGGAATCCTCGGTGTAATCGTTGAACGCGCCGATCATGACGATTCGGGGCAGGGGATTGCTTAAAATCCTGTTCCAATTCGTCACGTAGTAATCGCCGTTCTTGCGGGAGGTATGCATCCAGCCGGCGCCGGCGGGAAGATGATTGTCGTGTCCCGGCTGGAGATATTCGACCTCGGGATGCGGCAGAACGCCCGCTGCATTCATGGCCCAGCCGTAGTCACCCGCGGCCACGCTGTATCCTCCGCTGGTTCCGGCCCAGCGGATCGCAAAGCGGTCGGCCCATGTCTTCGCTCCGCGATAGTTGGCCCAACGATTCCTGGCGTCTCTGGCGTAGTCGAGGACCACCAGTAGCGGCTTTTCGTTAATCTGATAATAGTCGTTCGCGTCGTAGCCGTCGTTGACCCATACTTCCTGGGCGACGCTGCGGGCCTGTTGCTCGACCACATCATAGCTGGTGGCGGTCGGATACTCGCGATCGCCAATCATGAACGATCCGATCGCAAAGGCGTATTTGATTTTCCAGACGTGATTCTTATTCCAGAGTTTGATCCGCGCACAGACAGCTTTGGACTTCTCCTTGATCCATGTGTTTTTGGGGCCGTATGCGTTAAAGTCCCCGTTGGTGTCGTCGAAGAGCACGAAATCAATCTGTGCCTCGGCGAGTTTCTGCAGGTGGAAATCGATCACAGCGACATCCGCAGCGTCGTGCAGCCCATAGCTTCCATCCGGCAACAGCGGCCGATAAGTGGCCAGGTCCCACCAACCCCCGCCATTCGCGTCCCAGTTGGCGCAGTACCAGATGCCGACGTCAACCGGGCCGCCGTTGCCATTCGTTTTGATCATGGCCGCGTCGGCCTCGCTGCTTCCCAGTGACAGCGTGACGAACAAGATTCCGAGGAAAAACCTGCGATTGCTGGATAAACTCATGAGGGATGAAAATCAGATGAAAGGGGACGGAAGTGAGTGTGCAACTGCCGGTTTTAACTTCGAGCATATCTCTCCAGGGGACTGGGGCGGCGCGTGGCCGCTTGAAACGCGGTCTCAGACCGCACTCCATCAAGATTATCGTGGCGCCGGGGTATTTCGAACTGACGGCGATATATTTCTCGTACCGCCGGAGGAGCCGTGAGAGAAATCACCCGCGCTCCACAACCATGCTTCTGCGTTTTTTCCGTCCCGGCATTTGCTTTATTTTCATTGCGCTGATCTCCGTCGCCCGCGCTCAACCTGCGGCGGAAAAGCCCAGGCCCGATGCCCGCTTCGGCAACTGGCTGTATAAAACCCCCGATGCGAAGATTTGGACGCGCTCGGAAAAGAACGGACAATTGATCTTCTCCGCCGCAGAGCCGCCCGGGGACTTTTGCACGATCACGTTGTTTGCCGGGAAAGCGGCGGACGCTGACTTCACCGCGCAGTTTAATCGCGAGATCGAGGTCGATCAAAAGACCAAGGACACAGTCAAAATCGAGGCCGACTCCGGACCCAAGGCCAGCAAGTCGGTGGAAGGGTTTGACGTCCTCACACGCAACCTTCGGGCGGAGACCAGCGCGCTACATACGTTTCACATTTACATTGCCGGACACAGCGGCGACCGCTTCGACCTCGCCGCATTTCAGACCACCAGCGAAAGCAGCTGGAAACAGTATGGCGCACAGGCCGGGCAGTTTCTCATGAGCTTGAAACTCGCCAATTCGTTACCGCCTGCGGAAGTGGCCAGGTTGACCGGGCAAAATGTCGCGCCGCCGCCGACGTTGCCGGGTTTCGACGACGCACCTGCTCCTGCAGCGACTCCGGCCGCGGTGACTGCGCCAACGCCCACTCCCGTAGTAGCCAAAATTCCCGATCAGCCCCTGAACGCTTCTTCGATCGTGGTGAACAACGCCGTGATCCAGAAAAACGGAAAGCCGGTGAATGGCATCAAGCTTTCCCAACACGACACCGAAATTTACAGCCCATCGGTCGCCGTTGCAGCGAATGGGACAATCCATGTGGCCTTCGTGGAAAAACATCGCACGACCTACGCGCTCGCCACTTATCATCGTTCCAGCAGCGACGGCGGAAAAACCTGGAGCGAAGCCAAAAATCTCTCCGAGGATATGCCGGGCATCCAGGCGGGCCAGTGTTTCGCCCTGGTCGACGGTCGCGGGCGTCTGTACGTCATCTGGCGGGCAGGGCTCGACGTCAATTTTCCGGCCTCTCCCAATTCCGGTGGCGCGGGTCCGGCCAATATGGCCTTCCGGGTGCTCGAAAACGGACGCTGGAGTAAAATCAAATTTGTGAATGAACCGGGAACGAAGGACGTGCAGACGGACGGGGCGTATTCTTTTTTCGCCGCGGTCGATCCCGCCGGCAGGGTACAGGTCGCGTGGAACGCTCAACCGGACAAGTGGCACCCCGAACTGACCAAGATCAGCGGAACGTACCATCAGCATCTCGCGGGTGTGGGCAACGGACTCGTCTTTCAGGCGACCCTCGACGGGGCGAATGTCAGTGCGCCACGGGAAATTTTCCTGGCTCCCGTGGCGGGCCAGGACGAGCAGGGCGGATATGGCACCTACTGCGACGGACTTGACGCGCTCAATGGTTATTTTGACGCGGCCGGTAACGCCCACCTGGTCGCAGCGGTAAATCGAACCCACGACGACTCACTCCGCCACAAGTCCCGTTATCAATTGATTGAAAATGGAAAATTCGGCGCCTTCGTGGATCTGCCGGAGCTTTCGTATCACGCCTGGCGCGATGGTCCGACCCTGCTGCTCGACGCGACAGGCAAACGGCATCTCGTGGTGCTGTATCCTGCGGGCGAACATCCCAATGTGCGGGACTACGTGATCGGTTCCGACGATGAACCCGCGGTGATCCGCGCCACGACCTCTGTCAAGGGAACGCTCGATGGATTTCAGGGCTGTCAGGGACCGGATGGCCGGATGGTGGCGATCATGGAAATGAACGACAGCGGAGAGCGCGCCGAGGGGGAGACTTATGTTTCCATCAGCCGCGGCGGCGAATGGAGCGCGCCGGTCAATATCACCAACAACGCCGGGCGCCGGAGTTTTGCCAGCAAGAACATCGGTCGGGAAGCGAATGTCGCCATTGAGAAAAGCTATTATCCCGGACCCGCCGTCGCGGCCTTCGACCGCGATGGCCATCTGCTTCTGCTGATGATCAACAACGAATATGGGCTCTTCGGCAACAGTGCCTTCGGCGTCACCTTGACGAGCGGCTCGAGCTCCACGCCCACACTGCAGTTTCTCCGCTTCTGAGCGGAGTCCTGGCTGTCAGATCGCGCCCTTCACGCAGTCCGAGCTGTTTTCCTCATGCAATACCCTCGTCATCACTCACGTTTATTCAGCGCCGCTTTCATCGCTCGAAAGCCGTGGCGATGGTGGCTGGCGCTGGTGTTGGGAGGTTCGTTGGCGGCGGTGGCTCTCGCGCAGCGGCCGGATTCAGTCCTAAAAGCGAAGGATCTCTCGGGAAATCCCGTCATCGAGGGGTGGTATGCAGATCCGGAAGCCGCGGTGTTCGACCATGAGTACTGGATCTATCCGACGTACTCGGATGACTTCGGAGTTCCGGATCGTTCGACGACTTTTTCCGAGCGGCAGCTCGAGTTGCGAAAGAACACCATTTCCTCCGGCTACTTAATGCAGACTTTCTTCAACGCTTTTTCCTCGAAGGATCTGGTCACCTGGACGAAACACCCGCACGTGTTGGATGTGAAGAATGTGGCTTGGGCCGCCTATGCGGTGTGGGCTCCGGCGATTTTTCGTGCGAATGGAAAATACTACCTTTTTTTCGGCGCGAGCGACATCCAGAACGATCATCAAACCGGAGGCATTGGAGTCGCCGTCGCCGACAATCCCGCCGGACCGTTCGTCGATGCGCTGGGGCATCCCCTGATCGACAAGTTTCAGCACGGAGCCCAGCCGATCGATCAATTCGTCTTCCGGGACGACGACGGGCAAATTTATCTGTACTACGGCGGCTGGAAACACTGCAACGTCGCGCGGCTAAGCGCGGATTTGCTCAGCGTCGTGCCTTTTGCGGATGGCGAAAGTTTCAAGGAGATCACGCCCGAGTCGTACGTCGAAGGCCCCTTGATTTTTAAACGCAAGGGTCAGTACTACCTCATGTGGTCGGAAGGCGGCTGGGGCGGGCCCGACTACAGCGTGGCCTATGCGATCGGTTCGTCCGCGGTGGGACCGTTCAAGCGGATGGGAAAAATTCTCCAGCAGGACACGGAGATCGCGACTGGCGCCGGCCATCACTCCATCATCAATATCCCCGGGACCGACGAATGGATGATCGTCTATCATCGCCGGCCCTTGGGCGAGAAAGCAGCCGGGCATCGGGAAACCGCCATCGATCACCTGTATTTCAACAGCGATGGAACCATCAAACCCGTCAAGATGACCCGCGAAGGAGTGGAGCGACGACTGATTCCCTGATCACCGAACTCGATCGGCAGTGATTGCACGAGAGACACACACGGGGAAATATTTTCAAATCCCTTTTGTGCGCGATTACTGTCATTCTGAGCAACGCGAAGAATCCGCGCGTGCGCGAATTAAAGTCACGTTCGTTGCCAGGGGATACCAGTCTGTTCCTTGGTTGCACTTGCCATCGCGCCGTGCTCTCCCCAAAAGTGGCGCCCGCATGCCGCTGTTTTCCGACTCTCCCCACAAACCTGGTTCCGCGGAGGACTTGACCTATCGCATTGCCGAGGAGGCCCGAAAGAACGACCCGGAAGCAGGCAAAGGCGTTGAGGCCATTTCGTACGGCCTCGCGCACGTGCTCCGCCTGATTTTCAAGCTCCCCGTTTTTCTTTTCCGGGGCTTGCGCCGTGTGTTCACCCTTGGACCGGTGATCCGCTGGACAGTGACCGGCGCCATCCTGGGCTGCGGGTTGGGACTTTATCTGAGTCTGTCGAGCCACGACGAAATCATGCGTGCCCAAGTTCGCACCGTCCCACTTGGCGCCGTGATTGGACTGATCCTCGGTGGCATTCGTTCAGTAATCGCCAGTCCCAAAGGATCAGCTTAGCGTTCGGGGTCCGGGTGAGACAGTGCGAAAGGTGAGGGGATTTCGAAAAACTCCCCGCGCAGCATCACCGTCGGAGGGATCCCGAACATCTGGCAAAAGGTGCGCGTAAGATGCGCCGCATCCGCGAAGTCGGCGGCGTAGGCCGCCGTCGTTGCGGAATCTTCCCGGCCGATCACCAGCATGGCCCGGGTTACTTTTCGCCAGAGCAGATAACGCCGGAAGGGAAGTCCCACCTGTTGCTTGAAGAGATGTGCGAACCGGCTGGACGAAAGGCAGGCCGACCTGGCGGCTGAGGCCAGCGTAACCCTGAGGTCGTCCGAAGCATGGATTTTTCGCAGCACGTTCGTGATGCGCGCATCAAGCCGCCGGGTGGGAGGGACACCCGCGGACAGGGATTGCACGCAGTGCCGGATGAGCGCGCCGATCTCCAGGCCTTCCAGCGGACGTTCGTGGAAGCGCGTCAGCTCTTTTGTGCAGGCCGCCACACGCTGGCCCGGAACCCACGTAATTTTTTCCCGCAAGGATGACCGCAGCCATATTCCCTCGGTCGATTCCGGATCGACGAAAAGCATGGCACCCAGTGAGCCTTGCGAGTCGTAGGAGTGTTCGACGTCGGGAGCTATAATAACGCCACGGCCGGCGCGCTGAGCATCATCTTTTCCCTGCACGGCGACCTCTCCCTCGAGGGCCAGCACGATTTGAATGGCATGATGCGAATGCGGCGGGACTACTCCGCGGGCACGGCCCAGGGCAAGAAATCCGCCGTCCCAAACATACCATCGCACCGTGTCTGACACCTCCACTTTCGTGGCGGATTTACTGCGGGGAAGTTGCGACGCCCTGGCCATGCCCAATGAATCGGCAAATAGCCGGTTTGTTCAAGTCATTCAGCGGGATCGTTCAAGAAATTCGCCCGTGCCGTTCAATCGGAGATCGATCGTTTTCGTTATTGTTGGTGCCGGCGCTGCGATCCGCGGTGACCGAAAAATCCATCATGCATCCGATCCCATTCCTTCCTCCGTCAGACCGCCTTCTTGGCTACCGTTGCCGGACACAATCCAACAGCGCGAAATATGTTGTCGCGCTTTCACCCGCCCAGGAACTTTGTCGCGTTAGTTCCGTTTTAATCATCGCGCTTGGATTCGTGGCGGCCGGTTTTGCCGCCGTTTCCCACGCGGGCACGACGGCTGAATTCTCCGGCGGGATTCAGACCCATCGTCCCCGGTTTGGCCGCGAGCGGCCGGTGATTGCGATTGTTGGTGAGAACTCGGGAACCGAGCTGAGCGACTTCGCCATTCCGTATGGTGTGCTCGTGCGTTCGGGCGTCGCGGAGGTGATCACGGTGGCGACTCAACCCGGCGTGCTGCAAATGCGTCCGGCATTGCGGGTACAGCCCGACATGTCGGTTGCGGAATTCGACGTCCGCTTTCCGCAGGGCGCAGATTACGTGATCGTGCCGGCCATGGTAAAGTTCAACGACCCGACGTTGCTCGCCTGGGTGAAGACTCAGGGCATGAAGGGTGGGACCCTCGTCAGCATTTGCGACGGTGCGTCCGTGGTTGCGGGCACAGGTTTGATGGACGGGCATCGCGCCACGGCGCACTGGGCCAGCGCAAAAATGCGCTACCGGCTTTTTCCTGCAGTGCAGTGGATCGAGGATATCCGTTACGTCGCTGACGACCGGATCGTCTCCACCGCCGGCATCAGCGCGGCGCTGCCTGCATCGCTCGCTCTGGTGGAGGCCATCGCCGGCCACGATCGCGCGTCGAGTCTCGCCGGTGAACTCGGTGTCTCCGATTGGAGTTCAGCCCACAACACGGCGCAATTCCGACCCAAGTTCGGCGTCAACCTGCAAGCGCTCATCGCGGTAACCTACACGAACCGTTGGTTTCATTCGACCGAGATGATCGGGCTGCCGATCACGGACGGCGTCGACGAGATCGCGCTCGCCATCACGGCCGACGGCTATTCCCGCACCGGCCGCAGCATGCTGCATGCGTTGTCCATTTCATCCTCGCCTGTGCGTTCGCTCTCCGGGTTGATGATCGTGCCGGATAGTCGCACGGACTGCCATCCGATGGATCGGGAGTTGCCTGCCCTCGGGGTTATTTCCCCGGCAGAGTCGTTCGAGAAAACCATCGATGGCATCTTCCTGCTTTACGGTCGGAATACCGCCTATTGCGTAGCTCTCACTTTCGAGTATCCGTTGATCCCGAAATGTCCCCTCACGAAGGTGGCGCAGGTCCCATGAAAACGACCACTCATTCGCTCGCGCTGAAGATCCCTCCGCTGGGTGTCACGCTTATCGCCGGTCTCGGGGCCTGGCTTGCGGCTCACGCGTTTCCCGCGCTGCGGCTCGCTCCAGCAAGTTCTCCGGTGATAGCTGCGATGCTCGGTTTGCTCGGCGCCGGTTGCAGTCTGGCCGGAGTCATTTCCTTTCGCCGCGCGTGCACCACCGTCAGTCCGCTCAATCCAGGAGCCGTCTCAACGCTTGTGGTGTCGGGCATCTATCGTTTCACCCGCAACCCGATGTATCTGGGGTTTCTCTTAATGATACTGGGGGAGATCATCTGGCTGGGAAGTCCCCTCGCGTTGGTCGCTGCGCCCGCGTTCGTGATTTATCTGAACCACTTCCAAATCACTCCGGAAGAGTGCGTCTTGCGTGCTCGGTTTGGGGCGGAGTTCATCGCTTACACGGCGCGTGCGCCGCGGTGGCTGTAATCCCATGGCCGTTTCAATTGGCATTGGGTTGGCCCTCGTCGTGAGTGCATTTGCCTCGTGGCTGCGGCTGGATCGCGACCGCGCATTTTATCCCACGGTCATGATGGTGATCGCCTGCATTTACGGGCTGTTTGCGGTGATCGGCGACGATGGGGCTCTGCTGATCGAGGCGACCATCGGCCTTGGTTTCTTTGCCCTCGCCTCCGTCGGATTCAGGAAAAGCCTTTGGTTTGTGGTTGCCGCGCTGGTCGGGCATGGCCTCTTCGATCTCGTGCACCCACACGCGATCGAAAACCACGGCGTGCCGGTGTGGTGGCCGGACTTTTGCTCCGCGTATGACATGACCGCCGGCGCATGGCTGGCACTGCAGCTCTATCGTGCCCGGGGGCAGTCTGCGGTGCAAAGAGGCGGACTTGCTGACGGGGGAGAGAATCGGTTTCGGGCGAAGCAATGAACGTGAATTGGATTAACCGCTAATCGGTTTCGGATACAAAATGAAACTCGAGAGTTTTCCTGCGACGTCTACTTGCGGCCGTCCAGCTGGCGATAGGCGTCAGCATAACGGCGGCCGAGTTCGCGATAGGAGGCACTGTTGAAGTGGAGTTTGTCGCCACGGTCGGTGAGTCCCTCGGAACTGACGTATGCAGTATGAGGAACGTGATCGACCAAGGCGCGGGTGGCTTTATCGACCTGCTCGTGAGACGTATCCCAAGGTTTGCCGGGAAAGTGCCCCATCTCTCCCGCGATGAAAGGCACGTCGGGGGCGTTGAGCGCCGCGCGCACACGGGTGATCAGATCGGTGAGTTTGCCGGCGTAGGCCGGAGCGTGGTCGGGATTGGAGTCCGACTCTCCCTGATGCCAGAGAATGCCTTTCAGGGTGCCCGATTGCAGTGCTATGTGCACCCGGCGCAGGGCATCGTCCCAGGGATGACTTTTTGTCTCCGGGTAGAACGCGCCGGGTTGCCAGGAGTCGATGGGTGAACCGCCGACGGCGCAGGGGACGAGTCCGATGGTGACGCCCGGGTGGTCGCGCGTGATTTCAGCGGCAAAGGTGCGGCCCAGTCCGGTACCGGCAACCGGTTTGTCAAAGTGGATGGGATCGATGGCGGGCACCCATTCACCGGCGGCATTGAGCGTGAGCACCCGATCGATCGGCATCTTGTCCTCGGGCTCGACCGTGCCGCGCCCCGCCATGTTGGATTGGCCGATGAGCAGGAAGATGTAGAAATTGTCCTTGATCGGAAGAGGGGGCTGGCTTGGCGCTGTCCCAAGCGCGGCCACGGGTTGCGCGGAAAGATTGGCGAGCACGCTGAGCAGACTGCTGGCCAGGACAAATCTCATTGCGGAAGGAAGCGACAGCATGGGCATCAGGCCGGGATTGCGTCTAGCCGAAGGTCGAGCCATTGGGAGGATCATCCTAGGAAATACAGTAGCACCCATGCCAGTGCTCAATCTGAAGGCGGTTATTGGTATAGTCCACCCTCGTACCGTGGTCCGGGCAGGGGAATCGCCAACAAAGTGTCGGGTTTTATTACAAAATGCGCAGGGGAAGGGACCACTTGAAAATAGACTATACTAAAAGCTAGTCGAGAAGAGACAAATATCTGTAAATCATATTGCAAATTAAGCGCAATAAATACTCCATCTTTCCATCCAATATGAAATATAAAGCTACGTTCGTTGCCACGATGCTTGCGCTGGGTTTTTCCACGCCAACTTTTGCCACAATTTGGTCCGGCACGATCACCGAAACGATTACCGGCACCAACAACCCCGGATTCGAAATCGGACAGACTTTCATCGGCTCATATTCGTTCGAGTCTGACGAGCTTGATGGGGACTATCTTCCTTATGCAAATCCCTATGGATCCCATCCCGATGGTCTCGGAACGCTGAAAATTTCCATCTATGATTTTGCGGGTAATTATTGGAGAACTGGGACGGACCTCGAATTTAGGTTGTGGATGACCGTGAGCAACGGAGTCGTGAGCGATTTCCGTTTTGACGGGGAAAGCGGCATGACCGATTTCGGGTTTTTCACCAATAGCTTTTACGAGACCAATCACAATCCGATTGGACGCCCTCCGGGAACCCCCGGCACTTACAGCGAGTCGGGCTCGATGAGTTTCAGCAATCCCGTTGCCGAAATCATCGCGGAGGAATCGTTCAGTCGACTGTCTGCCTCTGTACCGGATGCGGCCGCTACGTTCGCACTTTTCGCCACCGGACTCGGGAGCCTGGCTCTCTATGGCCGCCGTCGCGTCAGCACGCGACGCGTCTAGTCCCCCGGCAGGATTAATAATTTAGCGTCCGGATTCTTGTGCGAAAGGGAAGGATCCGGGTGCCCGGCATTACCTTTCCGAAATCAATCCCGGGCGGCGTTTGGCCTGCGTATGAAAGGGATTGCCGGATGTTACGTTCATGCACGGAGACCTCGTCCTCTCCTTTCCTGGCCATGAACATTCGACCAACCCTCCTTCGCACAAGGCTGTTTCCTCCGCAAAAACCTTTTCGTGTCTTTCGTGGTTTTGTTCCTTCGCCGCCCAAGGGGCGCCTGCGGCAGTCAGCCCTGCAGGTACGGCACGACCATTTCCTCGCTCCCGCGCGCTTCGTCGTGGTAAACGCTGCCTTAGCTTACCCAAAGGCTCGGGCGTCCGGTTGACGTTTCTTGAGGCCCGACTATTCGTGGGCGCATGCCGTTGCTGACCATTGTCCCGCCGATGCCTGGCGCTGAGCGCCGTTTCAAACCGTTTGTCGATTTCGTGAACGCTTCGGGCTGGGCGACGGAATTCGTCCGCCTCGAATGGCCCGGCGACCATCCGGCTTTCGGCTCGACCGCGCTCTTTCCCCAGGTGGACGCCCAGACGGCGGGGAAGGTCGTGATGGGGTTCTCCTTGGGCGCAGTTTACGCGCACCTCGGTGCGTTGCGGGCCCGGCACCTGATTCTCGGCTCGATCTCGCCGTTCTTTCTCGAGGATGACGACGAGCCCCAGCGCTGGATGGTCTCCTACCGCACGGGCAACGCCGACACCCCGGCCGACGTGCTCGTCGGCGCTGAGGAAGACGAACAAATGCACCGCCGCGCCAAGGCCGTTCGCGATTTCTACCGTCACCACACCTACACGGACGTCGCAGGCGCGGAACACGAACTCTGGCATCCGAATTACCTTCAGGCGATCAAGACCGCCCTCGACCGCCTCGCAGCCCAGCCATCGCAGCCAAGAGTCACGGCCTGACGCCTTCGGATTTTTTTACGAAAGGGCACGAAAAAAGAAGACGGATTTTTTGGCACGTAGGACTCAAAGCCCGGAAGGAGGGACTGGGTGGAACGGGTTGACCTCAACACGTTGGTTTGGGGGTAGGGAGCCGGACAGGGCCGGTTTGAACCACTAATCTACACTGATCTCCCGCTGATTAATCGGAACAGGAATGCCCATGAGGTGCAGGCGTCCTCCAGTCGCGGACCGGATTACAATTACTTCCCGTTGGCGATTAGCCGACGCCTGGAACCAACTCCGGTGCCGACTTGCCCGCCGAAGCCTCGAGCGAAGGAGGGTCAGGCGGAGGGGATTTCCCAGCAGAGCCGGCAGGCGATGCCATTAGTGGTTCAACACTTCGGGACGTGCAGGGGATACGGAAACCAACCGGTTTATTTTCACAGGAGCTAACGGAGGTAACTGAGTCGCGTCGCACCGGTCCTCCGTTAACTCTGTTTCCTCCTGTAAAATCCATTCCGTGGTTTGGATCGGATCTGATTGGGACGGATTTTTTTGACGCAGAGGGCACAGAGGTCGGAAGGAGGTGAGGGAGGATTGTGAGTTGCCTGACACTCCTCAGTGGACCCGGTGCTTCTCTGTGAACTCTGAGACGAAAGATTGGGACCCTGAAATTTGACCACGGATTACACAGATGAACACGGATGGATCGGATCTGATTGGGACGTTTTTTTTGTGCGGGTATGTTCGGTGGGTGGAACGGGTTGACCTCAACCCGTTGGTTTGGGGTAGCGAACCGGACAGGGCCGGTTTGAACCACTAATCTACACTGATCTCCCACTGATTAATCGGAACAGGAATGCCCATGAGGTGCAGGCGTCCTCCAGTCGCGGACCGGATTACAATTACTTCCCGTTGGCGATTAGCCGACGCCTGGAACCAACTCCGGTGCCGACTTGCCCGCCGAAGCCTCGAGCGAAGGAGGGTCAGGCGGAGGGGATTTTCAAGCAGAGCCGTTAGGCGATGCCATCAGTGGTTAAACACTTCGGTTCATTCAGAAGATACGAAAAACAACCGATTAATTTTCACAGGAGCTAACTGAGGTAACTGAGTCGCCTCACATCCGATCCTCCGTTGACTCTGTTTACTCCTGTAAAATCCATTCTGTGTATTCCGTGGTTTATCCTGCTTTTTGTGCGGGTATTTATCAGTGTGACTCAGTGAAATCAGTGGTTAAAAATCCGGGGAGTTGCACGGGTCGCTCCACCTTCGATTCGTTCCGTCTTCACTTCGCCGGCGCTTTCAAACGATCTTCACGGCAACCGGCCAAAAGCAGTCTGATAGGCGTTCGTGATTTGCAGGAGGCGATCCTCCCGCAATCGCACTTGCGTCCGGCAACGCAGGATGAATTCGTGCGCCTTCGGTTCGTTCTTCACGCCGATCCAATAGACGGCGAGCGTCGACAGCACCAACGGATCCTCCGGAATAATTTCGAGCGCTCTTTCCAGCGTGTGGGCCGCGAGCGCATCCTGTCCGCGCTCAAAATAGATGCGGGCACAATCGATCAACCCGAGAATCTCCGACGGGCGCAGTTCCGCCACGCGCTTAAACTCCTCCAGGGCTTCGTCCACCCGCCCGAGCGCCTTCAGCCGCCTGCCATTCAAGGCGTGAATCGACGGGGAATCCGGACACCGGCGCAGCCCTTCCGCGAGCACCTGATCCGCTTCCTCCCGCGAGCGGCTGAGCGCGATGAGCTTCGCCCACGCATCGCCAAAGGCCGGATCGAGTTCGATGGAGGTGCGAAACGCTTTTTTCGCTGCGTCGGGATCGTGGAGGTCCACCTGGAGAATTCCCATTTGGAAATACGCCAGTGCATACCGTGGATTCACCTGGATCGCCTTTTCCAGCAAACGGAGCGCTCGGGGATTGTCCGACCTCCGGCGCGCCGCTCCCGAATCCCACGTCAAACGAAACGCATCGTAGCAATCATCGCTGACCTCCTCGACCCAAGGGTCGGGGGTTTCGATGTAGGAGTCCGTGGTCTTTAACCGACTCCGCATCTCCCGGGCTTTATCGGTCTCGCCGAGGTGTTCATACACCGACACCAAAATATTCTCCCCGATATTTACCCCGGTCGACAGCCCCGCGTTTTCCAGCCGGCTCCGGGCCTCCGCCCAACGTTCGGCGGCGATGTCCGCCTTCGCGAGCCCGGCCACCGCATAAGGGTTCTGCGGTTCCACCTTCAACACCGCCTCATAAATCGGAACCGCCTCGGACGACTGATTCATTTTGATCAGGGCATCCGCCAGATTGAGCTGTGCGGGCAGGTAGTGGGGATCAAGCCGGGCGGTTCGTCTCCACAATAAAACCGCCTGATCCAGTTGTCCGTAGAGCGAGTAAATGGACGCGAGCCGGTCGGTCCAACGGGCGTTCTCCGCGTCTGCCCTGACCAACACCCCGTAGAGCGTGGCCGCCTCCTGCGTGGCTCCGTTGGCATGATACAACGAGGCGAGCGCGCCCAGTCCGTCGCGCCAGTTGTCCTCCGCGCGCACCTGTGCTTTCGCATCTTTGACGCGGCTGATAAATTCCGGATACGTCACGTTGACCGGCCGCGCGGGCAGCGCGGCGACCGCTTCCGCGTGCCAGCGCATTTCGCGCGCGTGACGCCGATACGCCACCGTCCCTCCGGCCGCAAGCGCGACCACGATTCCGCCGACCACCATCCATTTTGCCGTTTTATTCATGGCTTGGCCGGACTCCAGAGGAGCACCCGGCTCATCCGGTCGTAGGGAGGGTAGGCGTGAAACCCGCCGGTGATCAGCGAGGGGCGTCCGGTGCCATCGAAATTTCCCGCCGCGACGGTGAGGAGTTCGATCGGATCGTACGCGAGCACGTGGGGCGTGAAATTCATCCGTCCGTCGTTGCGAAACCACACCATCGATTGGACCCCCGGCTTGGTCCATTCGTTGAACGCGCTCACGGCGACGACGTCCATGGCCCCATCCTGATCCAGATCCACTCCGATGGGCGAATACGCGCCGGCGAGATCTCCGATGCGATGGAAACGAAACGTCCCGGCGCCGGTGTTTTCCAGCCATTGCACGCCATGCCAGGGCCGCGGCCCCGGAACGCCCACGGGACCAAACCCGTCTCCGTTGGAAAAAAGCACGTCCGGGTTTCCGTCGCGGTTGAGATCGCACACGCTGAGTCCGCTGGAGGAATAATCCTCGTTGGTGGAGGACCAGATCGCACGACTCGAGAAAGTCCCGCCTCCTTGATTTTCAAAATACCACACCTGCTCCCACTCCTGGGCCACGATCGCGACGATGTCCGGCTTGCCGTCGCCATTGAAATCACCCACCGCCACATTGATGGTGCCGGAGAGGTTCAGGAGGTTGTGGCTCTCGAATTCCCACGGGCCCTTGCGTTCCAGCCAGCGGATCTCGCCCTGATCGTAGCCAAATTGTCCTACGACCAGGTCGAGCTTGCCGTCGCCGTTGAGATCGGCGGCCCGGACGTCCGTGACGCGGGCGACATTCTGGAGAATCCAGTGTGGCGTGAAATGCTGGTGTCCGTCATTTTCCAGAATGATGACCGAGCCGATTTTGTCGTTGTTCGGAAAGACCTCGCCCATGCTCGACACGAGCAGGTCGGTATCCCCGTCGCCGTC
>JBEHXD010000022.1:0-23095 GCA_048498875.1 Verrucomicrobiota bacterium | reverse complement strand
CCCATTTTGCGAAAGAAACCACAGGCACCTTGAATGAGGCGCGTCGGGCCAAGGAGACCTTGACCGATCTCCTCCTGCCGATGGCCGCGGCAACTTCGGCGGCCCTTCGTGCCCAGGCGCCCCGATGGCTGGACGAGGTAAATAGGGTTACCGAGGCCACGCTCCTTTCCAAGGATGACGATACGTCGATTACCGTGGACCTTGAACGGTATCTGGCATGGGCAACGGAAACCGCGCAGCGGACCGAAAGAGCTGAACGCCTGTTAATCGAAATAGTCGAAGCCTTTGGTTGAGCTTCAAATTTGGGAGAGATCGCTGTTCACGCTTTCCAGAAACTGGCGTCCCGCTTAGTCTGCGGCCATGACCAAGTCTCCCGAGGAGCAACCGCTGACGGTTGAGCCGGTCGATTTCACTATTGATTCAGAAACGCATGAACGCGCAACGAAGGCGATCATCCTCGTGCCGGAGGGATGGCCGGTGATGAGCCCCAAGGAAATCTATATCGGAAGCACGGAGTCGGTGATCAAGTTGGCCAAGACAGAATCCCTGCCATTCGAAATCCTCTCGCCGGCGCCGGGACCGCTCGCGTTGCGCGAAAACCGGGCGGCCGATTGGGTCGCCCCCACGATGTTCATCTCCAGCCTGCTGCTGACGGACAACCCCACATTAGTATCGGTGGCGCTCAACGTCCTCTCAAATTACATCACCGATGGCCTGAAGGGATTGAAGTCGGACCCGACCGTGAAGTTACAGGTAATCCACCACGACGCGAAGACAGGGAACAGCACGCGAGTAAAGTATGTGGGGCCGGTTTCCGGCCTTAAGGAAGTGGCGAAAACCATCAGCAAGCTGGGCGCAAAAAAATGAGCAGTCAGGAACGGGCCACCATGCCGCAGCTGATCGCGGAATATACGGAAACGCTCAAAGAAACCACCCGTTACCTTACCTTCGTTCGCGCGATTGAGTTGCAGAAAGCCGAAATCGACCGCCTCACGAAATTCAAGCAACGCATCCGCGCGTTTAAGTACGGGGCGATCCAAGCGGAGGACGAGAAGGCGGCGAATGCCCTGTTCCACATGCAATGCGTGTTGAACGCGCACATTTCCGTCCTGACTCTGTGGACACATCTCAAGGCGGGAGAGAACCAGAAAGCTTGGGGCTCCCTGATTGATGCCGAGGAATATCTTTCTGTCGCGTTGCGCGCGGACGAGCAGGGAACTGGGGTTGAAAAGATGATGCAATTTCTGCGGCAGGTTGAAACTGTTATCTTCCCCGGCTTCCCCATCTACAACAGCATCGGCGCTGTCATTCGCGGAGGCGTGTGCACTGCGTGCGGCGAGGAGTTTCATACCTGTGGCCACGTTGAAGGGCGCGTTTATTGGGGGAAACTTTGCGTGCGTGTGAACTACGAGGTGCTGGAGGTGGACCATTCGGCGATCGTCAAACAACCCCGAGACCGACGATGCATCGTCACCGAAATCACCAGCAGCGATGGAATTCGTCGAGATTACATTACTTGGGCACCGCTAGCTACGGGCAAAAAATTGGACGCAGGGACCATCGGGTCGATGTCCGGCGTGCTGTTCAGTTTCAGCCTTATCGAAGTCACCTGAAGAAAGCCTCTACCACCGTCCAATGTTTCGCGGCTCATTGCCCGCAACAATAGAACTGCGGACCAAGGGCCTGAGCCAACTACGCCGGGCTCTGCCAATCTTCCACAATCAAGCGCGGCACGCGTGCGAACTCTCGCACATTGTTCGTCACCAGAACTGCACCCAGGGCGAGTGCTTGGCCCGCCAAGAGCACATCGTGTGGACCGATTGGTTGAGCATTAGGTTTAAGCGTTTCCAAATAGGCGCGAACCGCTGCCGCCTCAGTCGCATCATCCTCGCTGAATGCGCGGACAAACGGGAAAATCGCCCGGAGCAAGACTAGGCGCTGCTTGGACTTTGCCATGTCCGGGCTGCGTGCTACACCATACTCAAGCTCGTACCACGCGACCGCAGACAAAACGCAGTCGTCGACATGATGGGAGACTTTTTCAGAAAGCCCCTTATCTACACCGCGAGCCAGCCGGGACAGCGCGTTAGTATCCAGTAAGTACAACGGCATCGATTATGGACGCGGCCATTCCGTGTTAATTGGCGGCAACGCGCGAAGCTTGCGCAATGCCTGCAACCGGCGCGCTTTCGCCGCCGGATCGATGACCATGAAGCCATCCGGCATCGGTGTGACCTCGTAGGTTTTGGCTTTAACGTCGAGCGTGCGAGGGAGACGCAGGGCTTTGGAATTCCCCGCCTTGAATACTTTAGCCGTGATTGCGTTCATGTGATTACATTGTACCTACGGAACCCTACGTCAAGTTCACGTACCAACCACAATTGCAAATCCTAGGGGCTTAATAGGAAATTTCGAATGCATCCAAGAGCTTTTGGAGCCGTTTTAATTCTGCCGAATAGTTGGAAAGCTCCCGTAACTCACTTCCGAGATGCTCACATTCAAAAGAAAAGTTCGTGCCTTCGAAATCAGCTCTCACCCTGTACTTAGTCGCTCCCACCCAAACTTCTGTCGTTGCACTTTTGGGTGTTCCGCGAAGGTTGCGTGCCTCGGCCATGGCTTTTTCGAAGTCGAATTTATCCAAAGCTGTATCTTTAAACAGTGCTTTGATTTTATTCGTATAAGCCTTGCCAGTGCTAAGAACGGTTGCCTTGCCTTGGGCATGTCGCTCGGCCGTCACCAACCCCTTAGAAGATTCAAAAATAAAGATCCCGTCTCCCACTGTAACACTTCCAGTACTTAATCCGCCTGGGAGATTGGCAACCTCAGAAGAGAAAATACAACGTCTTGTGGGCCCTCCACTGCCAAAAACAAACTTTGCTGAGAGACAGCAGATGATGACGAAAAGGAAGAATCTAATTTTCATGGGGTATACTGCAGGGCGCTGATTCTAAGCGACTGATTGGCCAGCTGAGAGCAGGTCCGGCAACTTGTCGAGTGCCTCGCGTTTGGCGGCATCTTCGATGTGAGTGTAATGCCGCGACATCTGCTCCGAATCATGACCAATGATATCGCGGGCGACGGCCTCGGAAACGCCCGCATTCTTGAGTAGCGAGGTTGCTGTGTGGCGCAGCGAGTGGAATGTAATCTCGTTTCGCAGCCGCTTGCCTTTGCGCCCTACTCCCCGCGATTCATCTTTGGCCAAGCGAGGAGCAACAAGACCAGCAACGACCAACAATTCATAGAATCCCTGGCTTAGCCGTCCTACATCGCCATCTTTGACAACGGCGGCACACGCTTTCGGAAAAACCGCTGCCTGCGGATTGTCCCCGGCCGGCAGCTCTGCGAAATAACTTTGCAGCGTCTTCGCAATCGGAATGAATTGCCGTCGTTTCGTTTTGCTCGTGGTGAGCGTGATTTCATTGCGGGTCAGATCCACGTTGTTCCACCGCAGTGATGCCACGTCCTTCAACCGCTGGCCGGTATAGATGCCGACCAACACCATGCCGCGCCACTCGTCGGTTGCCACCGCGAGTAATTTTTTAAGCTCAACCAACGTGAACGGACGCCGAATTGATTCCTCCGTCTTGAGCGGGGAAACCTTCGCGGCTGGATTCTCCATGATGAATCCGTCCCGCCACGCCGTCTGGAGCATCGTTCGCACAATTTTGAGTTTATTGTTGGCCGTCTTGGCACTGGCCTTCGCGGCCGAGCGATCGCGGAATCCGGCTAGGTCGGCGGGGTTCAGATATTGCAGGCCGAGATTTGCTTTGGATGGCGTCTCATCCACGAATCCATTCACCGCAGATTTGTAGGCGAGATAAGTCACGCCACCGATCTCGCCTTTCTTCCGCGCCAGCCACTGCTCCGCGTAATCCTTGAGCGTCGCTGCCGCTAGCGGCTGACCCACCAACCGCTCGTTCAGGTCGGTCAGGATGCGCCGCATCTGCCCTTCCGTGGCCTTTTTCTGGTGGGCGTCCTCCAAGTCATCAGCGATACGCTGCGCGGCCTTTCGATTGGCTTGGGTAGCGAGAATCCGAGTGGATCTTTGGGCCCGCGAGCCATCTTCGCGATAGAAGCAGGCCCACCAAAAAGGCGAACGTGGTTTTTCTCTCAGTGATGCCATGGTTTAGGAAGAAATTAGTGACAACGACAGTGACAACGAGTGCCATCATTTCCTAATATTCCTATCGTTCATTATCAACGAATTAAATAGCTAATGGGCCGAAAAAACAAGTCACTGGTTCGAGTCCAGTAAGGTCCACCATTGAAGCCCTTCTCCCAGAAGGGCTTTTGCATTTACCGTTAAGGCGCCAGTTTTGGCGCCTTTTCAGCGAATAAGTGCCGAATTGTGCCGAAGATAGGAGCGATACGTGGACATCAACCCTCCAACGAGTAACGCCGTCGGCACCCTCAAGGTGCGGAACGAGCTGGTTCGCTTCGGTTACAGTGACCTGAGCGCAGGACTCGTCGGCACCTTCTGCGGCGCGGCGGGCCTGGCATGGTTCGTGGCGGACTCCGGTCATCCCTGGTTGGCGTGGATCTGGCTGGCCGTGATGACCGGTCTGACGGCACATCGCTTTCACGATATCCACTCCTATAGAAAGAGCCGTGAACTGGCGACCGTCGCAACTTGGGAAAAACGCTTTATTGTCGGCGCAGCAATCACCGGACTCGGCTGGGGATTTGCCGGCTGGGCCTTCTACCCCCTGCTCAGCGGCCAGGATCGCTCCCTGCTGATTCTGATCCTCGCGGGCTTGATGGCCGGTGCCACCCGTTCGCTGTCCCCGATTTTGCCGGCGTGCCTGTGTTTTCAGGGTGCCGCCCTGCTGCCGCTGATCCTGCGCTGTTCGCTCGGTTCGGAAACCATCCAGTCCATCATGGCGATCCTGGGTGCCCTGTTCACCACGTTCCTCCTTTGGATGGCCCGTAGCTTTTATCAGACGCTTTCCAATTCACTCCGCCTCGGCTTCGAGCACGAACTGCTCGTGGACGAGTTGCGGCAGAAGAAGCAGGTCACCGAAGAGCTGAACCTGAGCCTGACCGAGGAGAACATGCGCCGGCGCAAGATCGAAGAGGAATTGCGGGCCGCCAAGGAGCGCGCCGAGGCCGCCAACCTCGCGAAGAGCGAATTCCTGGCCACGATGAGCCATGAAATTCGTACGCCGATGAACGGCGTGATGGGCATGCTCGAGTTGTTGAAGGAAACCCGGCTCGATGCCGGCCAGCGCGAGCAGGTGGAAACCGCCGCCAAATCCGCCGACTCGCTGCTTCACGTTCTCAATGACGTGCTCGACCTTTCCAAGATCGAGGCTGGCTCGATGACGTTCGAGTGCATTCCGTTCAATCCGGCCAAGATTGCCGACGAAGTGACGGCCCTGATGCGGGTGCGCGCGGACAAGAAAAATCTCACCCTCGCCCAGCAATCGGATACCGCCTGCAAGAGCCGGCTGCGGGGCGACCCGAACCGACTGCGGCAGGTATTGCTCAACCTCATCGGCAATGCGATCAAGTTTACCGAACGCGGCCAGATCGACATTACGCTCGGCGGCTCCATCGATGCCGGCGGACTTTTCCGGCTGAAGGTTAATGTCCGGGACACGGGCATCGGCATGGACGACAAAACGGTCGCCGGGCTTTTCAAGCCTTTCACGCAGGCCGACAGTTCGATGAGCCGGCGTTACGGGGGTACCGGGCTTGGGCTCGCGATCTCCCAAAAGCTCGTCCAACGCATGGGAGGACACATTACCGTCGAAAGCACTCCCGGCAGCGGATCCGTTTTCCGATTCGAGATCACCCTGGAAGTGGACAACAACCAGAAGGCGTCGACCCCTTCCTTCCCGATCGTCAAACCGTCCCAGCCCCAGTTTAACGGAAAAATCCTCGTGGTCGAAGACGATCCCGTGAACCAGCGCGTGATCACGATGATGCTGCAACGCCTCGGTGTGGAGTGCACCATCGTTGGCGACGGTCACGCGGCAATCGCGGCGCTGGAGAAAGCCCGTTGGGATTTGGTTTTCATGGATTGTCAGTTGCCCGGCATCGACGGATTTGAAACCACGCGGCGCGCCCGGCAGTTGCTCGGGGACCTGCCGCTGCCAATCGTGGCCTTGACCGCCAACGTTCGTCCGGAAGACCGCGACGCCTGCCTCGCTTCGGGCATGGACGATTTTATTGCCAAGCCCGTCCGCGTGGATCATCTCCGCACTTCATTGGTCCGCTGGCTGCCCCAGCATCAGCCCGTGGGGGCAGGCAAGGTATTGGCGAACGAATTGCCCCGCAACTGACGCCGGCAGGACTCGCCGATGGACGCGGGAATAAACCCCATCCGTCACAGCAATTATATAAGGGCAAATTAGCCCGGGTCGCCGCCAGCTTCTCCCCTTCCCAGTTTTTCCGCTTTGCGCTGGACGCCACCGAACGCGCCCTGCAAAACCTTGAGCTCGTGGGCACCACTCAGAAGCACGACTCAAAAACCATCGACCAAGCCATTGAGCGCGTCGCCTCCGCCATTGTCAGCCGTCATGCGGAAACCGATCGTCTGATCCTTCTCGGCATCGCCAACGGCGGGGTGATTTTTGCCGAAAGGCTGGTGGCGAGGTTGAAAAAAGCCGGCCTGAAGCCGGGGCTTGGCACCATTGATATTTCCTTTCATCGCGACGACATCTCCCACCACCCGATTCCGAAGGAGTACTCGCCCACGCTCATTCCCCACGACGTCAATGGGGCGGCGGTCATCCTGGTCGACGACGTGCTGCACACCGGACGCACCGTCAAAGCCGCGCTCGACGAACTTTTTGATCACGGCCGGCCCAGTGGCGTGGAACTCGCCGTGCTCGCGGACCGCCGCGGACGAAAACTTCCCGTCTCGGCTGATTATTGCGGCGTGACGATCGATGCGGCGGACTCCGAGGATGTTGCCGTGCATCTTGACGCCCGCGTCCCGGCCAAGGATTCCATCGCGGTAATTTCCTCCTCCAAAAGAAAAGTCGCGATCTAACCCCTGTCTTCTTTCCCGTGCCCTGGCATCGCAAACATCTCCTGACCATCGAGGAACTCAGTCGCGCCGAAATCGAGCAGCTGCTCGTAACCGCAGCGGCCTTTCGGCGCATTCTCGACCGCAAGGTCAAAAAGGTGCCGGCTCTGCGTGGAAAAACCATCGTTAATCTTTTCCTCGAGCCCAGCACCCGCACGCGCATCTCCTTTGAGATGGCGGCGAAATTCCTGAGCGCAGAAGTGATCTCCTTCGACGCCGCCTCGTCGAGCACGACGAAAGGCGAAACCCTGCGCGATACCGCCCAGAACATCCAGGCGCTCAGTGCCGACATGATCGTGATCCGCCATTCCGCCAGTGGTTCACCCCTTTATTTGAGCCGCGTACTCGGCATTCCCGTGGTCAACGCCGGCGACGGAGCCCACGAACATCCAACGCAGGCCTTGCTCGATGTGTTCACGATGAAGGAAAAACTCGGCGACGTGAAAGGCCGGAAAATCGTGATTCTGGGCGACATCCTTTTCAGCCGGGTCGCCCGCTCGAACATTCACGCGCTCACCAAACTCGGCGCCAACGTGACCATCGTCGGCCCCTCGACCCTGGTTCCCCACTGGTTCGAGTCGCTCGGCGTTCAGGTGTCCCACAATCTCCGGTCAGCCCTGGCCGACGCCGATGTCGTGATGTTGCTGCGGATCCAGCACGAACGCCAGGCCTCCAGTCACTTTCCGTCGCTCGGCGAATACACCAGCATGTTTGGTCTCAACCAGACCCGCGCGGGCTGGATCAAACCGGACGCAATCATCATGCATCCCGGCCCGATCAATCGCGGGGTGGAGATCGACAGCGCGCTCGCCGATTCCCCGCGCAGCGTGATTCTCGAACAGGTCACCAACGGCATCGCGGTCCGCATGGCGGCGTTGTATCTCTGTTCCGGCGGCCAGCCCGAACAGGTTACCACCCCGGTGGAATAAATTTCAAAAAGCCAAAACTCCAAAGTCCAAAACGAACGCGGCAAAATGTTATTCTTACGCTCAATTTATTCCCGGCAATTTTTGGCCTTTGGCTTTTGGAGTTTGGCGTTTTTCTCATGAGTACTCTCTGGATCACCAACGGTCGCGTCATCGATCCGGCTTCGAAACGGGATGAGGTGGGCGACGTTTATATTGCGGACGGGAAATTTGTCGCGAGCCCCAGTGAGCCGCAAAAAAAGAAGGCGAAGAAAATCGATGCGAAGGGCCTCGTGGTTTGCCCGGGCCTGGTGGATATCCACGTTCATTTTCGCGAACCGGGCCAGACGCACAAGGAAACCATTCTCACCGGTTCGATGGCCGCGGCCGCCGGTGGTTTTACGACGGTGGTCTGCATGCCGAACACTGCCCCGGTTGCCGACAATGCGGGCACGATCGAGTTGATCAACAACGCCGCGCGCAAGGCACCGGTGCATGTTTACCCGACCGGATGCATCACGGTCGGCATGAAAGGCTCCCAGCTCGCCCCGCACGGCTCGCTGAAAAAAGCCGGGGTGGTGGCGATCACCGACGACGGGCTTTGCGTCACCAACAACGAGCTGATGCGTCGCGCGGTGGAATACGCCAAGATGTTCGATCTTTCGGTGCTCGATCACTGCCAGGACGAAACGCTCACCAAGGACGCGGTGATGAACGAGGGCACCGTCTCCACGCGCCTAGGTTTGCGCGGCTGGCCGCATGCCGCGGAAGACATCATCGTGGCCCGCAACATCATCCTTTCCACGTATTCGGGTGCGCACATCCACATGCAACACATCAGTTCCGCACTCTCGGTTGAGCTCATGCGCCGGGCGAAGAAGGACGGCATCAATGTCACCGCCGAGGCAACCCCCCACCACATCGCACTCACCGAGGATGCGCTTGGCAGTTACGACACGAATTTCAAAATGAATCCCCCGTTGCGGACCGAAAAGGACCGCCGGGCGATCATCGCCGGTTTGAAAGACGGCACGCTCGATTGCATCGGCACGGACCATGCTCCCCACGCGCCCGATGAAAAAGACCGCGAATTCGACTTTGCACCCAACGGCATCACGGGACTGGAAACCGCCCTGCCCATCTGCCTCCAAGTCCTCGTCCGTGAAAACAAATTCAAGCTTTCCCATCTCATCGATCTGATGACCCGCCGGGCCGCCGGGGTGCTCAAGCTTCCCGCCGGCAGCCTCGCGCCGGGAGCGGCAGCGGACGTTTGCATTTTTAATCCCGATGAAAAGTGGGTCTACTCAGCCAGGGAGGGATTCAGTAAATCCCTCAACTCGCCGTGGTCCGGCCAGGAACTGACCGGGCGGGTGAAAACCACGATCGTGTCAGGCCAGGTCGTGTTTGATGGAAAGAAAATTGTCATCTGACCGGCCGGAGCTGCGACTTCATACCGTTCCATTCTCCATTTTCAGCCGCCGGTCGGCTGTTCGGCCACTGTCAGATTTGTGAGTAATTTGCTAATTTGCGAAACGCACGAATAAGGGACTAGCGCCGCTCTCCACCACCGCCTGTCGTAATGGATAATCACGGAAGCCCAGTTCCTCCCGTCGATGCGTTCTCTTTTCCCGCCAGCCTTTCCTTTTACCGACGAATTTCCGCGCCACAATGAAGAAACCGAAAACGCCGCCGAAAGCCAGGTTGCCCGCCCCTTCCAAAAAAGGTGCGCAATCCCGGAAAAATTCGGGGCGGCCAAAATTCAGCGGTAAAAAATCCCGGAGCCCGCGGAAGGCGAATGCCCCGGCAAAAAGCAACCGGCCCGCCGACCGCACCAGGGAATTGGAGGCCCAGGTTCACGATTTGAACAGCCTGTTGAAGAGCACGGAAATCGCCGTGCTCTTCCTCGACCCGAACCTGCAAATCCGCCGCTTTACCCCGGCGGTGCGCGATCTTTTGCCGATCGAGGAATCGGACACGGGAAAATCCCTCGTTCAAATCGCCCGAAAATTCAGCGATCGCGACCTGATCACGGATGTTCGCGCCGTGCTCAAAAACATCACCCCTTTCGATGCGGAAGTGGTGAGCAGCAGCGGCCGCGCGTATGTGCGGCGGGCGCTGCCCTATCGCAGTTCCGGAAACCGGATCGATGGCGTGGTCGTGACTTTCATCGACATCACCCGATTGAAACTGGCGGAAACGGCGCTGCGAACCAGCGAGGAACGCCATCGCCTGATCCTCGAGGGCGTCGCTGAATATGCCATTTTGATCCTGGATCAGGATGGTCGCTTCGTCACCTGGTCCAAGAGTGCGGAACGAATTCTCGGCTTCAGCCAGCAGGAAGCGCTGGGGGAACCCCTGGAACTGATTTACACCGGGGAAGACCGGCGCGACCGCGTCATGCACAAGGAGCTCCAGCAGGCGAGGGACAACCAGAGCATCACGGAGGAACGCTGGCATTTGCGCAAGGACGGGAGCCGTTTTTGGGGCACGGGCGTTTTTTCTGCCCTCTACGATGAGACCAACCGGTTATACGGCTTCGTGAAGGTGCTGCGCGACAACACCGACCGGAAAATCGTCGAGGAAGCACTGCACAAGGCGAAAACCGACGCGGAAAATGCGAACTCCGCCAAGGATCATTTTCTCGCCAACATTTCCCACGAGCTCCGCACGCCGCTTTCCGCCACGCTGCTTTGGGCGAAACTTCTGGGCGCCCAGGAAGAGGTTTCACCGCAGCAACTGAAGGAAGGTCTCGAGGCCATCGAAAAATCGGCAAAGGAACAGCAGGCTTTGATTGAAGACCTGGTGGACACTTCCCGCATGGTCGCCGGCAAACTGCGGCTGCAACCCAAGGAAATCGCCTTTATTCCCCTCGTGCAGTCGGCGCTTGAAGTTGTCCGTTCCACCGCGGCGGAGAAGGGCGTCGTTCTCGAGGAAATACTGGATCCCAAGGTTGGCACCGTGCGGGCGGATCCGATGCGGATGAAGCAGGTGTTGGGCAACCTGCTCACCAATGCCGTGAAGTTCACCCCGCCGACCGGCCGGGTGAGCGTGGCCGTGGAGCGTCAGGGAGATCAAATCGAAATCCGCGTCTCCGATACGGGCCAGGGCATCAGCAAGGAATTTCTCAGCCGCGTCTTTGATCGTTTCACGCAAGCCGATCCAAGTGGAGTGCGGCACACCGGCGGACTGGGCCTCGGACTTTCCATCGCCCGTCAGCTCGTCGAAATGCACGGTGGTCTGATCAGTGCAAAGAGCGATGGCCTGGCGAAAGGCTCGGTTTTCACCGTCCGCCTCCCGTTTCCGGAAATAGTTTCGACCAAACCCGCCCTGCCCCCGCAGCCGCGCAAGGTTCCCAGTCTTCGCGGGCTGCAGGTGCTCCTGGTGGAGGACGTCGAGGAAACCCGCAAAGCCCTGATCGCCGTGTTGACCGAGGCCGGGGCCAAGGTGATCGCGGCCGACTCCGCCCAGCACGCCCTGGAGGAATTCAACCGCGTGCGCGCTGACCTGATTCTCAGCGACATCGGCCTCGGGAAAATCAGCGGCCACGAATTGATCCAGCAAATCCGCCAGTGGGAAAAGGCCCGCAAGACGCCTCCCCTGCCGGCGCTGGCGTTGACCGCCTACGCCGACGAAAAAAATCGCTCGATGGCGCTCGCCAGTGGCTTTCAGCAAATCCTGGTCAAGCCCGTCGATCCCGTGGTGCTGCTCACCACCCTGCTTGCGCTGCACGCGACACGCTGACGGATACCTTGCCGTCCGCTACCAGGCGCTTTCGTGGCCCGCCTGGTCGATCACGTGAACGAGATATCTGTCATCCGGCTTTCCGTCCGGATCCACCCGTTCAGTCGCGTCGCTTTCTTGTCCGCCATCGCGATAAGGCGACCCCAACCAGAACGGCGGCGAGCCTGAGCGCAAACGGTACACCCGGTAACTTTTCGCCCCTGGCTGTGGCTCCCAGGAAACATTATTTCCCGCAGCCCGATGCTCCGTCCTGACAGCATTCACGGCAACGGGACGTGGGGCCGGGTGATACGTTTGGGCTTTTTCCGGCAGGACGCTGGAAAGAAAAAGCCACGATTGATCCGGCCAGTTTTTCCAGCGGCCGGATAAAACGTCGGCGAACTGCCACGCCTCCGTTGCACCCGGAAACATCCCGTCGGTTTCACCGGGCGGAGTTCGCAGCAAGGCGAAGAAGGGAGCCGGGCCCCACGCCAGCCAGCGATGCAAATGCGACTGCGTGCGAAAGAAATTCGCCCGGGCAAATCGTCCCCCCTGATCTTCACTGCGCGGGTGCGCCGGATGACAAAGATCCGCGTTCACGTCGATCGCATCGAGATAGCGACCAAAGGCGACGGGCTGCAGTCCAAAACTTTCGTTGGTGGCAAGCTCCGTGGCTCGCAGCATGAAATCCACCACCGCCTGGTAGAGCGTATCGCTCTCCCCTGACTGGGTCTGCGCGCGGCCTTGATACGGCC
This sequence comes from Verrucomicrobiota bacterium, assembly GCA_048498875.1. Classification (GTDB taxonomy): domain Bacteria; phylum Verrucomicrobiota; class Verrucomicrobiia; order Opitutales; family Opitutaceae; genus Lacunisphaera. Next base: position 10,682 of record JBEHXD010000022.1, on the reverse strand, counting down.
TCAGCCCGCGCAACATCACCGCACCCAGCGTCGGCGCCGAAAGCAGGTCGCGATAGTATTGTCGTGTTTCAGCATTCGCGCCCGCGTCCGCCAGCGTCAGCAACGGCGGTCCCATTTGCATATTCTGCGTGCGGGAAAACACGTCCAGGTACGGCCAGCCTGATTCGTCCACTCGTCCGATCTGGCGTCGCACCGCTTCCATCCGGGCGCGATTGGACGCCAGCACCGGCGCGGGAAGCTTTTCATTCATCAACCAATAAACCAGCGCAGTGGTATCGTAGGTGATGTGGTAGGGATCGAGCGAACCCGCCGCCCGGCCTTTTTCGTCTTCCTGCAAACGCCGCGGCGTCGGCCCCATCACCTTGGCCTCGGCGCGCTTCGCCCCTTCCACCCAATGTTCCGGATCGCCCTCCGCGGCCCATTTCCGGCGTGGAAAAGGTTCTGTCTTCCCTTGGAGGGAGCGGATCAGCGACTCGTTAACCCAGCCGACCGGCTTCATTTCCAGCACGTTGTCCTTCAACCGCGCCGTCGCCATGGCAACGGTCACGCCGGGACGCTCCACCACCGCCACCAGCGGCTGACTCGCTGCGAGCACCGCCGACCGCTCCAATCCTCCTTCCGCCCGTTTGGCAGGGATCAAGCTGACTTCGGACCAATATTGCCGCACGGTACCGGCACGGGCATCGCCCGTTCCACGAGTGAGCCCCGACGGCCCGCGCAAACGAAACTGTTTGCCCTGGTCAATTCCCACCCGCCCCGCCGCTCCACCCAATGATCCGGGAATCACGAGCCAGCCATGCCCATGCCCTGCCTGCTCCAGCGCATCCACGACGTACCCCCGGTGAACTCCGACCAGATCATCGACAATTTCCGCTGTCTGCGGCTTCACCGTTGGCGCCTCGTTCCCCGTCAGTTCCCCCGCCAGCAAATCCTGCGTCGCAAGCGTCAAACCGCTCGTTTGCTCCGCGGGAGGCTCCACCGTTTGAATAACGTCCAGGCTGCCGTCGCGAAAAATCCGATAAGCCTGCGCGATCGTCGCGCCCGTTTGGTCACGAACCTCAAATCTCACCTTCGCAAACATTTTTCCCGTGCCCCACGACAACATCGGGCCGGGAGATGTAGCCGGATCGGAAACTGCCGCCGCAGCCGCGGTGCTCCAGGTGACGCGCGGCCCCGCTCCCCTTGAAAAATCCAGGATCGGCCCGTCGACAAGATGCAATGAGGCCAGCGGCCCTTTACCTTCACCCGGCGTATTAAAAAACACACTCGAGCCACCTACCTGCACCTGTAACCGGTCACCCACCGGATGGGCTTCGACCGGTAAAACTCCGGTGGTCCGCTCCACTGGTTCACGGCGAACCAAGGCGAATCGCTGGTGCTCATGCGCACCTAAATTCACTGCGAACCACAAATGTAACCGAGCCAGTCCGCCATCGGTGCCACGACGGATGTCGTCGGCTTGTGTTACCACCTCCTCGCGCGATGGCCACCGGACAATCGCCAGTTCATCGGGATTGCGGCATTCGCCTGCGGCCAAAAATACAGGGACCCTTACCGGCGCCTCACGCCGGGCCACATTCATGCGCTCCTCGACCCAAATCCAACGCAACACGTCAGTCGTGCCACTGCCGGGCAGCGATGCAGAATCGACGGGCGGGACGGTTTCATAGGCCGCAACCGGCCCTTCAAAAACCGCAAGGGACGCTTTGTCCGCTTCCGCGGCGTGTCCCGATAAAATCCCCGCCCCCAAGCATAGCGGCAGGCAAATCAGAAACCCTCGTGCGGTCGCCAAGGCAGCCAAGCCCCAAGGCCGCACGGATTGGCAGTCGTGCATGGGATTAAATGATCACCCGTGAGGGCGATCCTGAAAATCAGCCAGGGCGCTGACTCAACCGGTTTTCTCAGTGGACACCGTGCGCGAACGCGGACGCACCAAGGTCGTGATGGATGCCGCCGGCGCAAATTTTCGCGATGGCGCGACTTCTCCGATGGGTTCGGTGAAAGGCGCCTGCGTTTCCACCGGCTCAATGCCGGCGGGAGCGGCATCCGCCCGCACCACGTGCGGACTGCGGTCGACCCAGCGAACGCAGAATTGAATCAATTGGGAAGCGCTGCCCAAATTCAACTTGGATTTGATGTGCGCACGATGGGTCTCGACGGTTTTGATGCTCACATGGAGCCGGGCCGCGATTTCACGCGTGGAAACACCCGATCCAATCAAATTCAGGACCTCCAGTTCGCGATCGCTCAAACAGGACACGGCCGAATCATCACCCAACTGTTCGCCCTGGGCATAACGGTTGAGCATCTGGCTCGCCACAAATTCGCTGACGTACAACTGGCCCTTGCGAACCCAACGAATCGCATCAACCACCGATTCGGCGGCATCCTGCTTCATAACGTAGGCCTTCGCCCCCACCCTCAGCACCCGCAGCGCATAAATCGATTCATCATGCATCGAAAGCACGACCACCTGAATCTGCGGTTCGACCGCCTTGATGTTTTTGATCAGCTCAATGCCGTTGTTTCCCTTTAAGGAAATATCAACAATTACGAGATCAGGTTTGATCCGTAGAATGTTCTGCGTCGCAACGGCGCAATCTTCGCCTTCGCCACAGACTTCCATATCTGCCTCCGCGTTGATGAGAGCCGCCAGCCCCTTGCGAAACAAAGCGTGGTCATCGACGATATAGATGCGTATTTTCATGAGCGTGGTTCCTGTCATTGGTAGTTAATGCAGGGGTAGTATGCAAAATTGGGAAGGGAATTAATTCGAATGGGTGTTAGCCCTTACGGTTGGTGCAGGGAGATTAACGGAGTGTTACGCCGTCCACTGCATTCGGTAGACCAGCCCGGCGAAAAAGAGTTGCTGCAAAATTAATTTCTTCGGGAACCGCATTAACCGGGGTGAATTTTTTAAGGATATTTATCGCTTCTTCCTTGCGCCCCAGCTCCAGAAGCGCTGACGCCTCGACCAGTGAAACCTGCATCCCCGAGACGCCGAGGGCGTCAATATCCTGGACCAAATTCACGACCTCGGCGAAGCGTTGCTGGTGCAGGAGGGCAAAGGCATAGGCCACGCGATGGCGGGGATTTTGCGGAGCTTTGTCATAGACCCGCACCGCGAGTGTTTGCGCCGGTGAAACGTTGGTGCCACACAGCAGGCTGTAGTAAACACACCAGGCCGCTTCGCTATCGGTGGCATTGGTCTGGTCCACGTAGAGCCAAAGGACACGGGCCATTTCGGCGGTCCTGGCATTGGCGCGATAATAATCCAGCAATTCGCCCAGACGGGTGGTATTGGAGGCCTCGCGTTCAAAGATTTTGGCGGACACTTCCATCTGCTCCTCCTTCCAGGACCATTTTTTCGCCAGTACTTCCAAATCGTGCAACCGGGCGACATCGCGTCCGGCCACTCCCAACGCCTGCCGCCACGGCACCCGGGTGCTGTCCCCACGTGGGTCTTCCTTGGCGGCATAGGTCAGCAGCGCATAACGCAGGTGATCGTTTTGCGACCACTTCTCGTCTTTCAGCAGCTGCCGCAGTTTCGCAAAATTTCTTTCGTGAAGATAGGAATCGGACAGCTTGAAGCCGGTGGTTGCCTCCGCCTGCCGGTTTGGCAGCGCGGCGAGCCAGCCGTCGCCACTGGCTGCAGCACTTGGCGTTACAGTCGCCACATCGGAAATATGAGCGTGACTGGTTTGTTGACGGGCGACCGCGAGATTTGCCACGCCGGCCAACTGGCGCTGCTCGGGCAGGAGCTCGGCATTGGCTAGGTCCGGAAGAAGCAACGAGGCCTGGTCAATGTTTCCGACCGCCGCCGCATAAACCGCTTCATGCAGTTTCGGCACCGGCGCCTGTCGCGTGACCATGTCCAACTGCTGAATCAACGCCAGCGCCTCGCGATCCTGCCCCTGTTTGTGCAAGGCGAGCGTGTACGTGGTGCGGTACGACACATTTTCGGGATGTTTCTGGAAAAGTTCCCGCGCGATGGTCTGCGCCCGGCCCGGGTTGGTGTCGAGCAGCATACTGGTGTAGGCAAAATTATTGCGCGCGGATTCATCGCTTGGATTCGCCTCCATCAAACGCGCGTAGATTTTGTTCAGGTTCGCCGTTTTTCCGTCGTGGTATTCGCGAGCCACCAGAAATTGCGAAACCGCCGTGTTGGTCGGCATGAGGTTGAAGAGGCGCCACAAAAGTTCGTAGCGTTCACTGTCCCAGCGCCACATTTCCACGCTTTTCAGGAGTGCGGCAATCCGACGGGGCTCCTGCCCCGCGGCGATCACCGCCACTTTCCAGGACTCCGCCGCCTCCTTGAACCGGCCCGTCGTCCGGTAGGTGTAAGCGAGCAGTGACATGCGAAGGTGTTCATTGGTTTTCCACGGAGCTCCCCGCAGCAACGCCTCCAGACCGGCCCAATCATGCAACGTCAGCAGGGACTGGGCGGTGGCCAGCTTTACCAGTTCGTCATCCCGCGTCGCCGCGGGAAGCGTGGCGTACCAGGCGGCGACCGCGTCGTTTTTATCATGCCGGTTTAAAACATCGACCAGTTGGACCACGTCAGCCGGACGATCCGCCACCTTCTGCTGCAACTGCACCAAAAAATTTTGGGCCAGTGTCGGATCGTACAGCCACTGCGCTTCCAGCACCCTCAGCTGCTGCGCAAATGACAATTCCGGTCGTTGTTGGAGTTTGCTCCCCAGCGTGGCTGCTTCCGCGGCATCCTGACGGGCAACCGCGGCCCGCAACTGCAGCATCGTGGCCGCAAGCTCGACGTCGGGCAGTCGCGTCAACGCATCAACCCGCGCCTTCCAATCGGACGGAAGCGCTTTCGGCGAGGTCTCAAACTCAATTTCCGCCAGCGCCACCTTCGCGGCGTTGTCGTTGGGTTGCAATGAAAGCAGACTGATCAGCTGGAATTTCGCCGCCAGCGGACGATTCACCTTCCGGCAGATCTCCGCGGCCAGACGATGATATTCCGGCAACCCGCGCGCATCCTGGCTCACCGCGGCGATGGCATCGATACCGTAGCTGTAGGCCTCATACTTCAACGCCAGGCGCATCAATTCGACGTTGTTTGCCGTGGTTTTCTGCACCCGGCACAAATTGCGCTGATACATGATGGCATCAGTCGATCCATTCATCTCGGCCGCTTTCACCGCCAGCTTCAACGCATCGGGGTCGTTGGGGCGCGTGCTGAGAATTTTCCGCACCGTCAGCAGTGCGTTGCGCGGATCGTTCGTGGCGATGAATTTTTGCGCCATCGTGTTCATCCGTCCCACGCTCCAATTGCGGTAGCCCGCCCAGATCTGATAGCGAAACAGGTAATAGCCGCCCCCGGCCACGACTACGATGCCAAGGCCGATGACCAGACCGGAAAGAAGGCGATTGCGAAAAAGCTTCATGGGAGAATGGCGGCGGTTTTATAGCGTCCGTTGGCCGGCGTGACGCTGATGACGGATTCCAGGGTGCTGCTCACCACCGCCCGTGCCTCGGACGGCGCCAGCGGTCCGCGCACGGCGATTCCCACAACATGCTGGCCCAGGTTGCGCTCTCCGCGCCGCACGGAATCAATCCGCTCGTGCGAAGACACCTGCCGGTAACTCAGACGCGTTCCCCCCTTCGCCGGCCGGTCCTCGACGATGGCATGAAACACATAAACGTCGCGCCCACCTTCATCGAAGAGATAAGTCGTAAACGGGACTTCGACATTGCCCACCCGGCAGTTCCACACCCCTGTTTCCGAAACCAGTCTCATGCCCGAGGCCGGCAGGCACACGGTCGGATAGTGGGAACTGGAGAGAAACTTCGACACGCGTCCCGGCAGCCACTGCAAATAATACATCTGCCATTGGTAACCATCGGGAGTATTCCAGCTCGCGGTGGTGCCCGAGTTGAATTTCAGCAACGCCTGCATGCGGTCGGCAAACGTGCCTTCGGAAAAATCCGGGGCCTGGCGCGGCAGCTTCAAGTTCCACACCAGCGGCGGCGGCAGCGCCCGTTCATGCACGCGATACCAGCCCTGGGTGATCAACTCGGAGGCGCAAAGCCAGCCGCACACAATCGCCGCTCCTGTCCAGGAGAACGGGGGAATCGTCAGCGCCGGGTTGCTTTGCGCCGGGGCATCGGACGCCACCGGTTTCGCCTTCTCGTCCGTTCTCTGTGATTTTTGGATCCATTCGGCCAATCCCCACAGTGCGGCGAGGCAGACCACCATGGATATCGTGCCCACCGTGTCGTGCCATTTGGCAATCGAGTCCGTCTTCGCAAAGCTTGTGAGCACCACCGTGCGAATCAGATTCACGACGAATGCGACCGCGAAGGAAGAAACCAGCAGGACCAGACGGCGGAAAAGATTCATCCGGTAAAACTCGCCGAGGAAGAGCGACATCATGAACGCGGTCTGCAGCGAACGAATGCCGCTGCACGCCTCCTCCACGTTCACCCAGCGGTCGGCCACCTGGATCAGATTGCCTTTGGCCATCGCCGGTGTGCCGATCAGGGTGAGAAATTCGGCGCTGACCTCGGCGTTGAGACGCATCAGATTTTGTGCCAGCGACTCCTCCATCCACACCGGCCAGGGCAGGGCCGTGAAACAAAACAACACGGGAAAGGCAAAATACCGGATATAACCGGTGCCGCCCAGCCGGCCGAGGGTGAGAAAAGCGAGCCCCATCCACAACGAGGCCATCATCCAGTTGATTTTCACCCAATCCGGATTCGCCTCCTGCACCACCCGCACGGGGAGAAAGCAGGCGAGCAGGGTGATCGAGCCGATCACAAACCATTCCCGATTGAGACGCGCAACTTCCGCCGGACGATCCTGCCAGCGAGACCAGAACAGGTAGCCGGCCAGAAACGGCACCGCCCAACCGTAGGAGTACACCGGATTGACCGACCACTCGAGGCGTTGCTGATTGAGAATCATCAGCCAGAAAAGCCCGACCGCCATGAGCGTCGGCCACCAGGGGCGGCGACCATGCGCGTCACTCACCGCCGTGGCTTGGGCGAAACTTGAGGTTGGGTTGGAGGTGAGAGCCATGGAAAATTCTTTATTCGGATGAGGGTTCGTTCACCGCGACCGGCGGTTATCTCAGATTCATTCGTTGAGGGAGGGTTTCGAGCTCCTGCTCCTCATTCCGTTCCGGATTGGCCACCGCACGAATCGCCGTTTCAAATTTCGGCAACATCGCTTCCGGGGAAAAGCGTTCCACCCAGCGGGTCTTGCTCCTCCATGCCTCCAGCAGCTCCGGAGTTCCGGCCGCATTTTCCAGCGCCACCACCAGCGATTCCGGTGAAGCCGCGGGAACGTTGACCCCAAATCCCCCTTCGCGCACCGCCCGTGCGAGATCGCTGGTGTCATCCGCCGTGGTGATCACCGGCAGGCCTGCGCTCAGCACGCTCAGCAGTTTGCTCGGAAAGCACACCTGTCCGGTGCCCGGCATCTGCGTAACCAGGGCCAGGTCCGCCGCCCGCAACATCACCTGGTATTTCTCCGCCGATTGAAGCGGAAGCATGCGGACATTATGCAGCGGCCGCTGTTTGAGCCGCTCCTTCAACACCGCCTGGTCCGCACCGTCACCGGCAATGATCAACACCACCGGCCTTCCCTTCACCGGGCGACCGGCGAGAATTTCCGCCGCATCCAGCAACACGTCGAGGCCCTGCTTTCTCCCCAGGTTCCCCGAATAGACCGCGAGCAGCGCTTGCGACGGTACGCGGTGTTCCTCCCGAAACCGGGCCATCTCCCCTGGTGGAGGGGAAACTTTTCCCGCGCCCCGCAGCCAGTTGGGCAGAAGAAATACTTTTCGCGCGGGCACTCCCTTCGCGGCGAAAGCGTCCATCATGCCCATGGAAATTCCCGAGACTCCGGCGGCGCGCCCGTAGGCGAAACGTTCACACGCGTACATCAGCCGCAGAAAACCCCCGGCTTTCACCATCCCCAGTCCGGCAGCCGAATCGGGTTGAAGATCCTGCACGTGAAACAAAAAGCGGCTGCGCTTGAGACGGGAAACAATCCAGGCCACCACCCCCAATCCCAACGGCGGGCTCATCACCACGTACACATCCGCACGGGGAAGAAAAAGCGTGCGAAACAATGAGCTGACGCCAAACGTCGCCTCGTGCAGGACACGTTTCAGGGTGTTCAGTTTTTTCGGCACATACTGCCAGCAGCGATGCACCGTGACTCCATTGATCCGATCCGTCCGGTAAATACGCCCGTGATCCGCGCGCGATTTTTGCCACGCGGGATAATAGGCAAAGCCCGTCACCACCCGGACATTTACGCCGCGTTCGTGAAGATACTCGGCCAGATCGGTGGTGTAAGGTGAGATACCTGTCGGTTCAGGTGCGTAATTGATACCCCAGATGATGACTCTCATAGTTTGGCTCCGGTTTTGACGGGGTATCGATGAAGTGGTTTTGATGGGACACGCTAAAAACATTTCCCCGGGAAACCGGGAAAACAGGCGATCGGAGAGTGTCGACATGCTCCGCCATCGAATGGCATATTAAACTATTCCATTACCGGCACAATCAGGGAAACCCCGACGGCCTTTTTAGAACCCACCGGTAACGCCTGGAACAGTCAGCCCCACGCCGACCAGTCAACGTCCGGCTGCAGAAAGCGAGACGTCAGGCGGGACCGCAGCCGGTTTATTATCCTTCAGGCTGTCACCAGTCTGACTGGCCGCCATTTGGATGCACAACTCCTGGGCTTTTGCCACCGACAGAAATTCATAAATGCCGTGCAGGCGCGCAAAGTTATAACCGGCACGACCGTCCCAGATTCCACCCTGCCACAGGTAGACATAGAGAAAACGCAGCGTGGGACGAAAGGGAAGGTGGTGGGAAAGACGCTTCAGGCGGCGACCCATCCGGACCCGCCATGATTGCGGAAGATTACTTTCGCCACCCGCCCGGCCCTCCACCTGAAGGCGGGCCTCCCAGTTGGAATAACGGTTATGCTTTTCGATAAAGACGCTGATCGAAGGAAAGGCGTAATGGTCCATTTCCGATCGCATATGCCCGGTTTCGCCCTGCACAATGATATGTTCGTGCACCTCGTTGTCGCCGCTCTCGGTGGCGCCTTGCACAATCTGTTCGTAGCGCCCGAGCCGGTGTTTGAACAGCCGCAGATTCCAGTTCGGATAATAGGCGTGCTTGAGCCATTGATTCATGAACATGAACCGGCGGTTGATCCAGTACCCGGCACATCCCCTGCCCCCGCCGGCGATAATTTCCTGAATCTCCCCGGCTGTGCCGGGTGCGAGCACTTCGTCCGCATCGAGGATGAATACCCATTCGTTGCGGAAAGGAAGATTTTCCAATGCCCAGTTTTTCTTTTTGGGCCAGATTCCATTGAAGTTAAACTGAACCACCTGGGCGCCCGCCTTTCGTGAAATCTCCTGGGAACCGTCCGTGCTGTTGGAATCGACGACGAAAATCTCGTCCGCCCATGCCACCGAGGCCAGCGATCGCGGCAGATTGCCCGCCTCATTGCGAATCGGGATGAGAATGGAAACAGGGACTTTTGTGCGGTTCATCGTGACGGCGGGAATCGATTAAATTCTTTCTCTGAAACTACTGACCACAAGGAACGAAGGCCGGCCCGGAAAAATCCGGTGCCGGCCGTCGGAAACTTAATTTATCGGACGAGCTCAGGCTGCGGCCAACGGAGCCACCGCACCACCGCGCTGGGCGCGGAGACGGCGATAACCCGCCAGACCCATCAAACCGAGGGCGCCCATGAGTCCGTACGTAGCCGGTTCCGGCACGGGATTCAGGAACGTCACCGTCACATTGGCAAGATCCACCGTCGAATTTTCCTTCACGTTGGTAGACGCGGGAAGATTGTTGATGGTAAACTTGACCCATGTGCCGTCGATCAGGACGGGAGCAGGCTGGGTGAACGTGGCGGTAAACAAATCCGGATTCTTGTTATCCGCATTGTTTATGGTCGCATCGATCCCGAACTTGATCGTCGTGAGGGGATACGTACTGTTGGTGGGATCGCTCAGATTGATGTAGAAGTCGAACAGCGCTTCCGCTGACGACGTACCAATCTTGGTAATCCCATTGTAGTACTTGAGGGATCCCAGCGCAAACGTATCACCGCTGGAAATGCCAGTGAAACTGCTTCCGTGGAATTCCACCCCTGACTTGAATGACCCGCTCACTGGCACACCAGTGCGAAACGAGGCAAACGAGCCGTCCGGCACGTTAGTAATCGTCGTATTCCCCGAGGAAACTCCCTCGAAAAATCCGGCGGTACTCCCGGTCAGCGTCAGTGCTTGCGCACCGGCTGCGAGGGCCAGTCCCAGGACTGACCCGACGAGTAACCTTAATCGATTTTTCATGTTTTCATTTTGTGTGTTTAGGTTGCATTGGACACCGGTTACGTCGGCAACCGGGTAAGCTGAGCGATGAACGGGGTTTTTCATCGGACGGTTGCACGACTGAAAACCTGAATCGCTGGAATGTCTCAGCAAGGCCAGACTGTGCGAGGCCGCCCTGATCAAAAGATAGGGGAAAAACCTACGGACCGCTGAGAATTGATGGCGCATGCTAGTTGTTTTTGGGATCGATGTGACTTTTACCGATCCCGTGGGCGTGAAAGCCGATTTCACGTCAACGCCGCGGTGGACACACTGCTCGCCAACCAGCGCCAGAGGCGGCTG
>JBEHXD010000021.1:0-23303 GCA_048498875.1 Verrucomicrobiota bacterium | reverse complement strand
CTTGTCCTGCACTTGAAAATTATATCTTAATCTCCCGTTCCTCCTGTCCAACCAACGGGGTCCACCTCAGATCACCCGGTCCTGTAACAGACACGTGAACCTTTTCCTCTACACGATCCACCTTGGTGGAAAAAAGCGCTGAAATGTAACTCTGATCTTTTTCTTCAAAAAGCGCCCGTGATACAAAAACGCGTTCACCCTCTTTTAGATTTCTCGCCATGGGCCCGGCAGAAGGGGTCTGGCTTTGTGGTTTGTGGTGACTACGGCCGGCAGCCCGCCTCTTGCTCAAGTCGCCCAGCCCACTGTCCGTCAATTCAGGGCAACCTCACACCCGCCGCCTCAGGTCCGGACTCTTTTTTGCCGGTGCGGTCGGCCCGTGGCTTCCAGTTTGGGCTCGCTTTAAACGCTGCCGCAAGTTCAGCCCAATCGCTGGCGCTGATTTCTTTTCCGTTTCGATCCGGGCATTGATGAATCAGTTCCCGCAACATGGACACCAATACTTTCCTATTCTCCTCTTCTGAACGGCTTTCGTCGATGAAACCGATCCAGGTGAACTTATCGTCCTCGTATCGATACAAAACGATTTCGCCGGGCAGCGCATGATAGGCGCTTTTCAACCCAAAGAAATGGTCAAAGTTTTCTTCCGTCGGATATAGAATCACGGCGGGAGTTTTTGAGGTGTTGGTCAAGGGCACCAAGGCCGCACCCGGACGTTTGTCAGTTCGGGAAACCAAAACGGACCCGTGCAGCTTCAAGGTCGCGGGGTCGCGATAGCACTGTGCGCGATAGGTAACGCCTTCATCCGCGACGATCACCGAAAGAGGAATCAATTCCGCGCGCAGTCCGAGGACTGAAGCCATGGCCAAACCAATAGCCAACGATGTATGGAGAAATTTCACGGGGTAAATGATTTTTTGGAGCGATTATCGGGGCGGCCGCCAGAACTAAAAGTCGACCAGGCCGAAGATGTCATGTTGGGCTTGTCCCGATTCCTCGGACAATGGATTCGGGGCAAGCCCAGGCTGGACCTTTTACCTTTCGAGGAACAACCCACGCTTCAGTTCGCTCCTGCAGGAAAGCTGAAAAAGGCGTCAGGCTTTGTTGTTTGTGGTGGCTGCCGCCCTCGCTCACTGTCCGTCAAATCAGGGCAAGCCTAGCCTGACCCCTTAAAATTGCCTGCCTGACCCCTTCAATTTTTACCCTTTCGCTTTCTTTCTTCTAAAGCGCGGCACCCTTTTTAAAATCTGTTTTGGACAGTGGTGATTCTTCCCGATTTTCCGGACTGAACGCTCAACGGGCAAATGTACGGTTCAGAAATGCGAGCGAAGGCTCCATCTGCGTTTCCATGAACCGGGGATCTTCGTGGCCAGCGCCGGGCAAAATGGTTAAACTGGCGGCACCGCCTGCCGCAGTTAAAGCCGCCTGTAGCGCCTGGGCCTGCCCAACCGAGATCACGGGGTCCGCGTCCCCATTAACGATCAGGAATGATGGCAACGATCGGGCCGTCGCGAGGTAACTTGCAATCTTCAGGTTCTTCCCCGGGAGCCGATCTTCCGCGCCATACCAGACAATGACCGCCTGCACCGAGCTGGATACCTGGGAATTCCCCAACCCGGGATCATCGAATTCAGAGGGCTGATCTCCCGTCACCCCCAACATCGCCGCCATGTAACCGCCCATCGAATTTCCCCACACCGCGAAGCGGGTCGGATCGAGGCCGTACTTTTGAGCGTTGGCGCGGAGAAACCGGATCGCCGCCTTGCCATCGCTCACCGCATCCTTCGCGGCGGTCACGACTGACGATCCCAGCCGGTAATTCAGACTGACCACGGCGTAGCCCGCCCCACTCAGAGCCGCAACATCGGGCACCTGGACTTGATAAGGACCATCTTTCCCCAGCGGTTTGGGCGGCGGCCCAAAATCCACGCGCGGCATCGACCGTTTGTCTCCCACGGTAAATCCGCCCCCGTGAATCCAAACCACCAAAGGCAAGGGACCACTGGCCTGTGACGGCAGGTAGAGATCGAGCTTCTCAAAAGGAGACACGCCGGCATACGGAACGTCGGCATAACTTGGGCGCAAAACCGACCGGCCCACTGCCTGGGCAACAACAGCCGGCGAACTGTTATCAAGTGGGTATTTTCGATCGTGGAATTGCGCGCGCATGGAAATGGACAGCCCAATTATCAGCACGACGACAATACTGATAATCTGGAATTTGAATTTTCGCATTGAGCACAGCTGGCATGAGCCGCGCGACGGTTGAGGGCGAGCCGGACTGGACCAGCGGTTTTTTTCCCGGTCGGACGGAAGTTTCAGCCAGGGACGGCAAAAGAGGTCATGCTTTACTATTTACCATTCCCCGGCCGGTAAGAGGCACAAGTCGGGCGGGGCAGCAGCCGCTTCGCCCACAGGCGTCTGATGCTGCTCAGCGCGCTCCAGATTACCGATGCGGGCTTTGCCCCCGGCTCGGCGGCTCCCCAGCAACGCTCGGCAGTGGTGGCATCGGCGCACCTTGACGACGTCATATGCCTGGGTTACCGTGTTCGCGACGGTGGCTCGGTCAACCTCATCGCCAGACTCATAGCATGAAACCGCTTTCTTCCTTTTTATTGTGTGGTCTCGTTTCTTTGCTCCTCGCCGCTCCTTGTGTCCGCGCCGCGCCGGATAATCGTGAGCCCGGCTCGTCCACGGAAAAACTTTACGTATCCATTCGTTATGCGGATCCCATTCAGTTCGAACGCATGCGTTATTCCTCACTGACCCAAAATGAGCTCATCTTGAGCACTCTGAAGAGCACGGCTCAGGCCCAAGCACAAGCGGCCGGCTACGCTGGCGAAGTGATCGTGCTCGACGAGGAAACCAAAGCCCCTGACGGTGCCGCCGTCTTGACCCTCATGTGGGGCACCAGCAAAGGAGTGACCGTTGATCTCTTGCAAGGTGGTCAGAAAAAATACCTTGGCGTCGTGCAAGGCGGACCACTGGCTTTTCATCCCGACCACGACCAAATGCAACGGAGACTGGACCGCGCGCTGATGCCCGACGCCCATCGCGACGAATCGTTGCGAGTGGGAACCGAGCTGGAATTATTTTACGCCCTGCAATATGTGGTAAAGCATCAGGAGTCGCAAAAGCGGATCAAGCGGACCTGAAGCCCAGCTCACTGTCCGTCAAATCAGGGCAAGCCTAGGCTTTGTGGTTTGTGGTAGCTGCGGTTCGTCTTTGATATCGGAGACGGACGGTCTCCTATTTTAAGCAAGTTGAACTCAAGACGTCAGTCTGATTTCCTTCTTCAGTCCTTGCTTTTATCATGAATCGCGATGCGCCTGCTTTCGTGTTGCCGGGGAACTCTTCTCCTTCTCCCCTAGGCCACGCGGGCCGCTAAAAACAGATATGAGCCGATGGTTTTCAAGAATTAGCCTGGGGCTACTGATCTTCTCTTCAGGCCTCTCCGCACGCGCCGACACGAAGCCCAGCACATCTCTTGCGCTTACCCCCGCAGGCTTTCTCACCACCCAGATATCGGCCAAAGGGATGGATCTGTGGATGGATGTCGATACCGGCAACGATGTCACCATACTCGACCCGGAAATAGCCACAAAACTCGGGCTCACCTTAAAAGAGAAAACAAACGTGTACGGGGTGGAGGGAACTTTCAAAGCGCGCATGAGTGAGTTGGCTCTCGAAGCACCGGGATATAAATCCGATCCGCTGCCCTGCCTGGTATTTTCGCACGCCAATCTTGCCCGCCATGGAAAGGGCGATGTTACCAAGGGAATACTGGGATACGATTTCCTGAGCAAGGCGGGCGCGATCATTGATTTCAACGATCTCTCGATCCGCTTTGGTTCCGACACGCCACTCCCGGCCGACACTTCAGACTGTTTGGTCGAGATACCCTTTAACTACCTGCCCAGATGGGGCATCACCGTCCCGGCACGGATCAACGGAAAAGACGTGGTGGCATTGATCGATACGGGCACGGTCCAAACAGTTGTCTTCTCGGACATCGCGCTCCCCAGCGCTTACGGACGACCAAAAGACGAAAAAGGGAACTCTTACACCTTCGCGGAAAAAATCGAGTTCACCGACAGGCGTCTGGGCACTCTTTCGTTCGAGAAACTGTTCATCATTCTTCACGACAAACAAAGAAAAGGAGTCGACCCTCTCGCGGACGGCCTGCCCAAAGCTTACATCGGCTTGGATATACTTTATCCATCCCGAGCGAAGATCGATTTCAGGCGCAACGTAATTTGCCTCCGAAAAACCGTGGGGAAGTAGAGGACGACCCTCACAGGCCCTTCGCGGTGTAGCTGGAAAAACCAAAGCCGGCATCGTTCCCGTCGGTGTCGAACCCCATGCCGGGGTTGCCGGCCGTGAACACCTGCGACCCGCCGTTTCCGAGGGAGCGCGGGTTCCCGGTGCTGAAGATCAGCGGACTCGAGGCCGCGCTGGCCACATCGTACTGGTATAAAATCACATTGTTGATTTTGCAGGTGATCACCGTCCCCACGATCCTGGCTTCATAAACATCACCGGTGGCCGGAGCCGGAATTGCCCCGTACTCATAGAGGTAGGTGAAGGTACCGTCCGGGTTCCAGCGAACGACCGTCAGATACTGGCCGTATCCACTCATAAAGCACTCATAACCCCGGGCGGAATTTCCGGTGTCATCAAAACGCAGCAGCAGCTCGACTTCCGCAAAACTTCCACTGGCATTCGGTTTGGCGATAATGGCGGTGGCCGATTGGTCGGGAGGAAAGCCGGACAGGATGGCCCAGGAGTCGTCAAATCCGCTGGTGCTGGCGGCGGCAGACGTGCCATGCGCCATGCCTCCGGCCGTGACCACCGGCGTGCTGGAAGCACGCAGCGCGGCCTGACCAATATCCGACCGGATCAGGCCGAATCCATTCGCATGCCACTTCCCGCCTTCCGAGACCGGCGATTCCGCGAGGCTGAAGTTCGTGGCATACGATACCGTTGCCGCGGGAGCCGTCACCGTGACGGTTGCCATCGCGGTCTTGCTGGTGTCGGCGACGCTTTTCACCACGACATGATAGGTGCCCGCGTCAGCAGGAGCCGTGTACAGGCCCGAGGAATTGACGGTGCCGCCCGGACTGCCTTCCTGCACGGTCCACGTCACGGCGGAATTTGCCGAACCCGCAACCGTCGCGGTAAATTGCTGGGTCGTTCCGGCCAACAAATTCACCGAAACCGGCGCAAGAATCACTGCCACCCCCGGCGATGCCGGGTCGATCACGGTGACCGTGATGACCGCCGAGCTTGGAGGAATAATTGTGAAATCAATACTGCCAGGCCCAATTTCAGGTCCGACGTCGGGAGTACCGGCCGCAAGCGCGAAGCCCGGCAGGGCCGGAACCAAAATCGCCAGGCAGCAGCCGAGATGAAATTGCCATGGGCGCATCGAGCGGAGGATACGTTCCGGGAAGGTACTCATGGTCGCGATGATTGTTTGTGGGAGCAAATTCAGCGGCGGCTTCGACGCACAGGCGGACAAAACCAGTCAGGATGACCGGGACGGGATTTTTGCGATGAAGCGCATACACGTGGATTAGATGCCGTCTGGCGGAATGAAGTCACTTCATTCGCTGAAGTTTACCCTGCTTTTACGGATGAGCGAAGGCAGCGCATTCAGCTAAAACGCGGAACCCTTCGGGCCCTGCAAATCTGATGGGGGATCCTGAAGACATCATGTCTTGACTGGCTGCCTCGACAACTGTCCGTCAATTCAGGTGAACCGCTGGCTGAGGTTGCCCTGATTTTCGGACCGCGTTCTTACATCGTTCACCAGAATGGACTCCGCGTTTGGAGTCGCAAGCGAGCGACTTGGGCAGGAGAATCCCCGGCAATTTCATGATCACTCGTGCGGTAATCTGTCTTTTTCTGTGCTCAGCCATGCTGGTGCAGAATCTCGCAGCCGACACCCGGGAAGCGGCGATTCGTCGCGCCGGCCTCCAGCCGCCGGAACCTGAGGTGACTTTTGCCAGGTCTCCCTATTTCATCGTGATTGGGTACCCGGGGAATTCCGGACTCATGGGGCAGTCCGTACTTCCCGGTCCGAAAAGTGGAGTAGGGTTCGCCATTCCGGTGGCACGAGACGGCTATTTCATAGTTCCTGCCCACGCGTTGTCAGACGAATATCCGTGCTACATTTACGGGCGCTTCGACGGTCGGACTCAGGGACTGGTTTGCAGAGTGGTGTTTCGGAACGACCGCGAGCCCGCGGGCGGCGACTATGCGATTGTGAAAGTCGACGCCGCAGTCCCCGAAGAATTCTTCTTTTCAACCGAGCACCCAACCCCCGGCAGCGTCGCGTACGCGGTGGTACGCCAGGGAAATTCGGCCATACTTGCCGCGGGAAAAATCATTTCTCTACGCGGGTATGACGATAAAGGGACATCCCGCATCATAAAGACGGACATTCCCGTGGCCATTGGAGACAGTGGCGGACCCGTTATTCTCGCGAACGGTCGATTGGTCGCATTCAGCTCAAGTGCGACGCATGTCGCGTGGTACGATCGCATGTATGCGACAGCTCCATTGCAGGAACAGCTTTTGCTCATCATCGCCAACGATCGGCTGAGACGAAAGAACCAGTGAACACTGAACACGTCATGTCTTGATTCTTGACTGCCCTGCTCCGCCGAATGTCCGTTAAAGCAGGGAAACCGTAGCTTTCGACACCCGTTTTTCCCTCTTAGCCAGCGGCGCGTGACACCGTCTTGATTTTTCTTGCGATCATACCCGTGAGCGCCAGCGAAGCGACCAAACCATAGGTGGAGGGCTCCGGCACCGGAGACAAAGGTGACGAGTCCACTCGTTTGATTGAATCCACACTTCCCTCCAGGGAGCCAGTTACGCCCTTTTGAAAATCCCCCCAATTGAGAAAAAATCGATCGTCAGATCCGCCCACAAACCGGGTGATCTGGGGCAAATCGGCCAACAGAGGCGAGGAAAGCACCAGACCGCTTGCGTCGTGCAGGTCCAGAATCGGTTTTAAAGCGAACTTGAAAATCGGCTGACCTTCCACATCGGGGAAATTAATATTTCCCAGAGGAGTTCCGATGGTGAAGGCATCTCCAGTCGGATAATTGAGCGTCCAAACGAAAGCCGAGTCAGCAGTTCCAATGTAAGCGCCCTTGTCGTAATTAAATTTAAGCGCCACGCATGCCGAGCCATACCCGTAATTGGCCATCAGATCTTCGAAAACCGAACCCGGAGGCATCGAGAAGTTGATCGAAAAATCAAAAGTGTATGATCGGCCAACCTTAAAGTCCGAAAATGAACTGGAGGTTATTTTTCCGGCCTCGCGATAGGCGATGACTTGCCCGAAGGCCGAGGACGCGATCAAGAGGGCAAACAGAGCAATGGATTTTTTCAAGTTGTCTTTTGAAGTTTGGTCAGGTGTGCGAGTGCACCTTACCCGAAAAAAGATCGAATTCCCATCGGGGGGACCATTATCGTGGATCAGAAAAAGATCAGGCAGAGGTGGTTGTGGCTACAGTGACGCAAGCGGGCAAAAGTGAGCTAGGGTCAAAATCCAAGGGCGAAAAACCGTGTGGTTGCTGAAAGCGACGGCGCGAATCTCGACTGACCGGTGTCGGCTCGCTGCCCGTCCAATAGGGCAACCTCACGCCGCTTTGTGCTTCCTCTGTGCTCTCAGTGTCGCAGATCTGGACTACTGGGTTTCCCGAGCGTTGCGTGACTGGCACGCAACCTACAGCGAGATCAACCGGGGATGATTTTTGTGGTTCGTGGTGGCAGCAGTTCGTATTTGGTATCGGATACAAGCGACCGACCTTGTATTTTAAGCGGACAGAAGGCGGCTTCCCCCGCGCCCGAATCGCGGCGGGCCCGGCGCGCAGCCCATAACAGCCAGCGCGCAGAACAGGTGGATACACTGATCCTAGGGTGGAATCGCCCATGGCCCTAGGTGAAAATTCGAGCGACGCGCGTGAAAGGCATGCACGAGATCGCGTTCTTGTTCCCTATTTGGATGACAAGTGTTGTCACCGAATAAATGTTATCCTTGGGTTGCGCCGCTTCTGCCGGCGGAAATCAGTTACGGCAGCAATGTAGTTACCGTTACCCCCGGCAGAGCAGTGGATAGTCATCCAAAAAACCAAACGTTACCCATGAAAAATGAAAATGTTGGTCTCACAGAAAAACGGGGCGGCAAGCTTCGCCTCATCCCCCTCGTCGCGGTACTTGTCGGCCTTTGCGTGCCGATTTATGCCTATGCGTACGATCAAGCGGCCTGCGACGCGTGCCGCAACAACTGCCAGAACAATGCGTCTTACTATGCGAGCTATTGCTCGCAAACGTATCCGGGATGCGGCCCCGCCATTTCCAGCTGTGTCAGCAGCCTGATGAACTCGTGCCAGGGCGCGTGCACCAGCTCCGCCGCTTGCGCGAGGTAACCGATGCCGAATACGACCTGCCCGCGAGGGCAGGTCTTTTTTTTACCGGGTCGGAAGAAGCCGGCGGCAGCGCGCCGGGTTGAAAGCCCTCGCGGGAAACCACCGTTGATCGGGGTGGAATTCACGGAGAGCACCGCCCGGCGTTTGCGCAGCGGTCGCCGCGGGTCGAACCTGGTACGCGCTAAATTTTCCGCTCCCAGGGTATTCTCACCGGCGGCGTGGCCTTTGTCTCCCCTCCAATGCCCCGGCATCATCACGACTGCACCAGCAGAACCCCACCCTCCCCGACTGCGGCCATGGATTACCCGGCCGGACAACCGATCATGGGAGTCCCCGCCAACACCGGGCGGTTTTTGGTGCACGCCATAATCTCCCCTGACCCGCGGGCACAGCAATCAGTACTCAGTACCCCTGTTTCGGCCAACCGTTCGCGTTCAACCCTGCCCCATCCCATGCTCAATCGCATTGTATTTTTCGTTTCCCTCCTGGGTATGATTCTCACGCTCCATCTCTGGATCCAAAAACAGCGGGACTTCGACCACGGTTGCTGGGGCATAGGCGCTCCAGCAGCGGCAGCGGCGGGCGCCGGGGGATGCCGCAGCGCGGAACTGGACAAAGTGAGCAAGTTACTCGGGGTGTCCGTCGCGGCGTGGGGCTACGGGTTTTACTTCTTTGTCGCAGCCATGGCGTTCGCCAAAATGATCCTGCCCGCCCGCGCCGCGAGCGCAGCCCACGTGGCGTCGGAGGTCGCAGTCGCGCTCGCGTTTCCATACAGCTGTTACCTGGTTTTTTATCAGGCGGTGGTCGCGAAAGCCTTCTGCCCGCTGTGTCTCGTGTCCGCGGGTTTCATCACCGGGTTGTTCGTGTTACACGCGGTCCAGTATTGGCGCGGAAAATTCGTGACGATCGCGGAGGACCAGCGGGGGACCGAGATTGGCTATGCGGCCGGCATGGGCTTCGTGGCGATGGGCGCGCTCGCGGCGGTATTGCTTTTCGTCAATCACGTCGGCACACGCGGCTTCGACGAAGGTTCGAACGCCAAGGAATTCACCACGATGGTTGGCCGTTCGCTCCCGCAGTTCATCGAAGGTGAGAAACTGCTGGAGATGAAGCCCGTGCGATTTGATTTCAACGTTCCGGCGTTGAAAACGGACGAGTGGATTACAAATGAAACTCCCGCGCTCGGCACGCCGGGCAAAGTCACCGTAGTCGCCTTCCTCGACCCCAACTGCCCGAGCTGCAAAGGCACGTTTGCCATGATCGAGGCGCTCGCCGAACGCTACCGCGGGCAGGCGGCGTTCTACGTCATGTCGCGCGTCTTGTGGGATTACTCCCTGCTGCAGTCGCAGGCGCTGGAGGTGGCGCGCCCGGCGGGAAAGTATTTCGATCTCTGGCGGCTGCAGCTCGACCGGCAGAAGTGCGGCGGGCTCGATCAGCCCGGGATCGAACAACTCTTTGCCGAGCTTGGTCTCGAAACCGCCAACCTCCGGCAACGCCTCGCCGCGGTGCGCCCCGCGCTGGAGGCGCAGCGAAACCGTGCGATCGCCGCCGGGATCAACAGCACACCGACGATTTTCATCAACGGCCTCGCGGTCGAAAACCTGAGCCGGGACGAACGCAGCCTGGGGAGGTTGATCGAGCGCGCGGCCAGCGCACCGCCGCCGCAGCCCGGAACGCAGTCGGCGCCGGGAAAACAAAAGGAGGGCTGACACAGTACAAGGTTTGGGGCTTTGGGTTTAGCTCACCATACTCCGCAACATCGGGTTTCAATTGTTATAATTTTAAGCTGGGGCCAGTCCACTGCCCGTCAAATCGGGGCAACCTTGAGGTTGTACACTTCCCCATTTGTTGTCGTTGGATGAAACATACAAACCTGACCGCTTTGCTTTTGCCTGGTGAGATGGATAGGGTCCACATTATCTACCGGGATTTCGGTAGTCAGGTCCGTGGACTAAACGGCGGAGTTTCTTAATGAGATCGGAAGTACCGGCCGACGTCGGTGCATGTCATATCATCGTCTGCCTGCTTCCAGCTGTTTGTCCCATGCAAAATATCAAAAAATTGCGCGCCAAAACGCGTTTCGTCCAGCTGCTATGGCTTGGACTGTTAGGCGTGATTTCAGCTTCCGCCGACCAAACCATTACCGGCAACCTCACGGTGACAGGTAACCTTGCCACCGGAGGAGTAATCACAGGTTCGGTCACTGCGACAGGGTCGACGACCGCACGCACATTGGCCGATAAGAGCGCGGAGGTCTACAATGTGAAAGACTATGGGGCAGTGGGCAACGGGACTACCGATGACACTGCGGCTTTTGCTGCGGTTGTCACAGCCGTCAATGCCGCTGGCCGCGGGTCCGTCTATATCCCAAGGGGAGCGTATAAACTATCGCCCAACTCACTCGCCTTTTCAGGCAAAGAACTGCAGGTCCGGGGTGCAGGAGTCGGAGCTACCTACCTCAGTTTTACGGGAACCGATGGTGATTGCCTGACCTTTTCTTCCGGTGGAAGAACTGAGATCGCAGATTTTTCATGCGACCGGAGCGCGGGCGATTCCATTTCCGATGGATCGCTGATAAAAATGACTTCGTGCCAACAGTTTTTCATCCACGATGTCACCCTTCTCGGTGGCTACAACAACATGACCTTGGATGGATGTTGGGACGGATTCATCACCAACGTCCATGCTGAATCGGGGGCCAACTGGACAGGCTCCACGAAGATCGGAAGCAGTTCGCTGCTATTGACCCGCACCGGCTCGGATACCTGCCACGATTTGCGGTTTAGCGGCTGCACCTTCCGGGGCAATACGAGCAACTATTATTGTGACTATGGGATCAAAATCGATGCTCTCGACGGCGCGTGGTTCTCGAACTGTGGCACGGGGTTTTGCCAGACGGGAATATCTCTGTATCCCACGAGTACCACCTACCCGATGACCGGGCTGCAACTGACCAACTTTTCGTGCGATACCGTCGGGAGTTTTCATTTTTATGCCGGCACGCCGGCTTCCTACACCGGCGTGTTTGGCGGACATAAGATTTCCACCGGATATTTTTTTAACAGCCTCGCGCATTCATTTTATTGGGATGTTGAATGCTCGGTTCCGGATGAATTGATCATGACAGGAGTGACCTTTTCCACCATCGCGACGAATCCGATTTGGATCCCACGTGGCCGGTCGCTCAGCTTTTCAGATCTGATTTTTACGAGAGTATGCACCGGAGGATCCGCTTATGCATGCGTGATGGTTTCACCCGGTGCAGGCAAGACCGTGTATGATCTTCGTTTAAACAACCTGTCCTTCGAAAAATATGACAGTGAAACTCCTTCGACTGTTGTCCTGCTCTTTCCTTCGTCCGGGACCATCGACCGAGTGCTGATCAATGGGATCAACAACAAAGGTGCGACCAATTCCGTCGTGGCCCAAAGCGGCACCGGGAAAAATATTTCCGTGGCTAATGTCGTTTCCGATGAATCCTGGACGTGCGCGAGTGCCTCGGTAATATATCCTCTTTTGGGGCAAAGCGTCTTTTCAGTATCGGGCACCACAACTATTACGGCTATCAATGGACTGACAGCCTACAAGGGTCGTGTCATCACCTTGCTTTTCAGTTCCAGCCTCACAGTGCAAAACAGCAGTGGATTTGCACTCAAAGGCGGCGTCAACATGTCTGCCGTTGCCGGGTCTTCCCTAACGATGACGACACTAGACGGAGTCAACTGGCAGGAAATCGGTCGTTCTCTCTGAGCTGATGCTGTCGGTGGAAGAAAAAAGACCGGCGTGAAGACATCATGTCTTGACTGGCTCGTCTTGTCGGACGTCCGAATCGTCTCACGTCTTATGCCCTGTTTTATCAGCGGGCCGGAAAAAGTCAGGAGTCCTCGATGACCCTCCTTGCCGCGCCCAACGGACAAACTGCGTCACCCTGCACGTCGGCGCCTCGCTATGACCAAAGCAGACAAACCCAGTGCACCGAACAGACCGAAGGTCGCAGGTTCAGGGACCGGCGAAAGATTGCCTGACAGCCGAACCCCCAGATTGAGTCCATCGTCCAAAGCCCACGTCTCCGTATTCGACGGATCCCACGCGGCATAACCCTCCATGGGATTTGGCGCACCCCAAGGCATATAGGTGCCGATGGTACCTTCCCCCGCCGCGAAAACGACCCAGTAGGATCCTGGTGTCAGTTTCCAATTCACATCGGTGACCCCCAACCAATGCGGCACCTCGCTGATGGGGTAGGTCACGGGAACGGCGAAAGCGCCGGTAAAAAGAAATTCGCCCGGTATTCCCGATGCATCCCTCGCGAGGGTGATACTGACCTCACCGGGCTCGCGCGCGAAATTTCCAATCAGACCCTCGGCGCTGGTGATCGTGAAGGTGTGATCGACCGTGAATTTTCCCGCCAGCCGGGCAAATCCAGAGCGGTCGGGTGGATTGGTAAACAACGCGGTTCCCGCGCCAAGCACTCCACCATCGCCGGTATCGAGGATGACCGCGCCTCTGCTTTCCGGGTCTGCTCCCACAATGAGGCACGAAACCAAAACCGCCCAGCGACGAAATGCATGCATGGCAGGAGGGGAGATCACCGTGACGAAGCCACCATTGATCCGGAGAAGGCCCGTTTGCGCTTCACGAGCCGGCGGCGCACGACCACGCCCAACAAAAACGCAACCGCCCCGGGACCGTAGATCGAGGGCTCCGGAACTGGTGAAAGCGGTGTGGCTGCCGCAATATTCTGCGGATCGTTGCCGCGATCGAGCAGCCAGCCTTCAACCCTGCCGCCGACGTTGCCCACTCCGGTGATGTATCGACCATCAGCCGAGATGGCCTGCGGGGTCATGGAAATCCACCGGTCGACTTCGTCCGCGAGGCCGAAATCCTGCCTTACCACGCTGAGTAGATCGCGCATGCCTGCATCGGGGGTCCAGATGAAGCCGCGTGCTCCGTTGCCATTGCCAATAATCGTCGAGCCATCATCGGAAATTCCGAACGCAATACTTTGCTTGAATCCCTGATATTTGCCCAACGTCACCGCCCCTTCGGATTCACTCCAGCGGAAGGCCTGGTGGCTATTATAAGTAAAGTTGTATTCACCTCCCACAACCAGGGTCCCGGGCGAGTTCATGCCATAACCCAGGAGAGAAGTATTCGGGGGCGCGATAAGCGGCACCATGCCGTCCGTCTGGTTCCAAATAAATGTCCGTTCCGATCCGCTGGCCAGAAGGCCCTGGCCCATGATGATGGAACCATCCCCGGATACGGCGAGTGCGGCGGTATTGCCGCCCAAAGAGCCCAGGCTGACCATGCCGTCCGCCGCGGTCCAACGGAAGGCCTCGTTGACCCCGCTGCCAGTATTGGAACCACCGACGACCGTTTTGCCGTCCGAAGAAATTCCTCCCACGAATGAACGGATTCCGCCGCTGAGAGTTCCCAGTTGCGTGATCCCGCCGGCCTGCGTCCACAAAAACGCCTGGTTAAGCCCGTAACCGGAGCCGCCCACGAGTGCACCATCGCCTGAAACCGACAGCCCACTACCGGTATTAGATGCGGAGAGCCCGAATGGATTAGTGGTCCCTGTGGTTCCCGTCCAACGAAGCGGCTCGGTGCCGGATGCAGCCGGCGAATAACCGTAACCCACTACCACGGTCCCATCGTTGGAGATGTCCGTGGGCCAGATCGATCCCAACTTGGTCAACGTGACCTGGGCCGGGGCGCTGAGCATGGCAATGAAAAGGCCGCCAATGGCGGCGGCCGCGGTTGGCAGCCGGCGATTAAAAGAAGGGAATGGAGCAGGCATTGTCGTGGGGGATTTAAATCGTGGGGGATTAACGGTAAACACCCGCGATTCTGCTCCTGATTTCTTTTGACCGATATCCGGGGATGTATGACTGACGAATAAGGCTTCGGACTACTGCGTTGCCGCGCAAACAGCCCGCTGCCGCCGAAACAAATCGAAGGGCCGGGCCAAAGACGTCACGTCTTCTGGCGTCTTACCGGTTCGCAGATTCGGGAGTGGCTATCGAGGCGGTGGAAAATCGATGCGAAAGGATTCGGCCGGCCCTGGCGTGCAAATTCCGGAAGGCAATAACAGGCAGGCATGACGTCTTCGCCCGGTCCGATCCGCTTTTCCGCTCCTCCGGCTGGCCAAAACGGAGAATCAGCGTTTCTGGCTGGCGGCTGCCTGATTTGCCTTGGCGGTTTTTTCAGCCGCTGCTGCCTGCTCGGGAGTGAGCGCATATTTTTCGGCATACCACGGGTAGGGCGGCATTCCGTTTTTTCCGAAATACTTTTTCAACTCCTCGTGGGTGCGGCGCAGCAGGGGGATTTCCGCGTTGAGGGTCTGGCCGTCGCACTCAACGGTGATCTTCGCTTCGAGCTTGCGGGCGTAGGTGAAGAAGGGAACCTGCCCGGCCTTGTGCTCACTCCGCATGTTTGGTCCGGGACCAATCTCGAATGGCTTGGTGGATTCCAGTACGCCATCTCCGACAGCGATCCGGATACGCGAGGTGTGATGGATGGCGGTGCCGAGATTCCAGAAATAAACGGTCACCGTGCCCACGCCATCGGAATCCTTGCCCGTAAGGCCGCCGAAGATCTGCCGCGATTTTGGGGTGTCGTTGTCCATGACGATGCTCACCCCGATAGTGTCGGGCACGAGCCAGTCCCCCCCGTCGAAATATTTGGAATAGACGGTGCGTTGATGCCGGCCGGTCGCGGGATCAGTTCCTTCCTCAATCATTTCGCCGCTGGCGGCGCGGGCCATCGTGGCGATCACCGCCATCAGGATGAGGTGACTGATGAACTTCATAGCGGGATCCAAAGGAAATCGCCCGGGATGTCAAAAGGTCTGGATCACGCTGATCTGACGTCCGGTGAGACACTCGTCGACATTCGCTACTACCGATCGCGGAGTTTGATCTCTGATTTTCCCTCGGCGTGATTAATGGCGCTTCGTTGGCACCGCGCAAGTCGATCGGGATTCGGGCCGTCGGCCCCAAGTTGTTGAATTCGATTCGCCACGGCGGCGGGATGAGTATCACATTGATAATTGATCCGACAAACAGAGGGTGATCCCCTCTTCAATCCTGTTGCAGTGGTCGAGGCAGGCCTCGTCCACAGGAAGGGAGCGATCATAATACACACCATCTGATGACGAGATTGAGGCCAACCCAACCGATGAGCGTAAAACCAAAGCGCTGGCCCAAATCCATTCCATGAAAATCCGGCGCTGGTTTGAAACCTTCCTGCGGTGGAGCGGAATCCTGGCACTCGGTTGCGCAACGATCAGTCACGCCGCAAATCTTTCGCCGGCTCTGTGGCCGGCGGATGAGCGTGCTCGCCTTGCGACCCTCGAAGAGAGTCCGCAGCCTCCGCGATCGAGATATGTCGAAGGGAAGGCCGGGCTCGTGTCCGCAACGATATCTCCGATTGCGGTCCACGCCGGCATCGAGGCCCTCAAGCAAGGCGGGACTGCCGCTGATGCCGCAGTCACGGTCGCCCTGACTCAGGTAACAACTGCGTTGGGCTCCTACGTCTCGTATGCCGGCATACTGCAACTCGTCTATTACGATGCGAAGACGAACAAGGTGTATTCGATGAATGCCGGCTGGGGATCCTACCAGGGGGAAAACGAACCCGCGACCATTCCCACCGCCACTGATCTGGGGGCCGGCCAGGGACGGAAAACGCTGGTGCCTGGTTTCATGGCCGGCATTGAGTCGATGCACCGTCGTTTCGGAGTTCTTCCATTCGCCGATTTGTTTGCGCCGGCGATCTGGTATTCGGAAAACGGAATCAACGTTTCGCCGATGCTGGCCGGTTTCCTTTCGTCGCGAAAATCATACCTTGATCGGACGCCCGGGGGAAAAGCGTTTTTGGACCAGGCCAGCGGCAATTCGTTTTTATTTGTCCAGCCTGAGGTCGCCAAAGTCCTTCGGGCCGTTTCCCTGCATGGCGCCCAAATCATGTACACGGGGCAATGGGGGCGGGAGTATGTGGCCGCCGTGCAACACGCGGGCGGCAAAGCCACCCTGGAGGATATGAAACGCTATCAGCCAATTTGGGAAGAGCCCGTGACCACCGAATTCGCCGGCCACACGGTTTTTGGTCCCGGTCGAAGTTCCCGGGGAGGCTATAGCGTGATGCAGGCGTTGAACCTGACCGAAGCATATAAAATCGAGCAGATGGCTCCCTATTGGAAGGATCCCAAGACCTTTCAAGCGCTCTCCCACGCGCTGGAATTGACCATCATGTCACCCTATATTCACTCACAGATTGCCAGTGCGGCGCTCAAGGATGGGCTAAGTTTCTCGCCGCAGGATCGCGCAACCAAGGCGTACGCGAAGGCGGTTTCCACTTACGCCGATCCGATCATTGGATCCTTTGACCAGCCCAAGACCTCCAACCACAGCGACGCGATCATCGTGGTGGACCGGTGGGGAAATATCGCGTGCCTCACTCACTCCATCAACACCACGCTATGGGGAACGACTGGCATCGTCGTGCGTGGGATCCCCGTGTCCGATGCGGCGGGCTTTCAACAGCAACTGCTGGCCGGGCTGACCCCGGGAGACCCGGTGCCCAATGAGATTGCGCCCCTCATCGTGATGACCGCGGGCAAACCGAGTTTGGCGATATCCTCGATCGGATCTGCGCTGCAGCCTGAGACCATCCGAATTCTTCTCGGTCTGCTGGGGAATCAGCTTGATGCACGCACGGTGATGGCGGCTCCCCCGATGCTTCTGAATGCCAATTACCGCGTTCGCGGTTTGGTCCAGGTTCCCGAAGGCGCCTATGACCAAGAATTCCTTTCCCACTTGAAGGCAGCCGGCTTGGTCGTCCGGACCGTCCCAACCGGGGAAATGCGCGCCATCAAGGGCACGGCGGTAATGGCCACAATCTCTGCTGAGAGCGGCCTCCGGCAAAGCGTCGAAGATACCGGGATTTTCAGTTTCGCCGAGGGCTATTGAGCAGCCTGCCTGCACATGGTTTGTCGCAGGTGATGAAGACGGTCCGAGTCTTGATGGCCAGTCTGCCCAATCGGTTCTCGACGGAATTCCGGAATTGCTGATTGTAAGCGAGGGATGAAACGGCCGACCGAAGGTAACCTTTACATTGCCCATTGGGAAAAAAAGCTGGCGGGGTACACCGCCTGGTTGGAAAAAAGGCCCAAGGAAAAAATCCAAGGGCGGACCGAGGCCGAATTAAAGGAGCATCTCTGGGATCTGGCGCTTGAACACTATGGCGACGGTGAAGCCTGCATCGAACTCGTCCCGCCCCTGCCGGCAACACGAGTGGGTGCGAGGTACTTCGATCCGCAATGGTTCAAACTTGGCAGCAATGAGGGGTTGCTCAATCCTGGTGGCGAGCGCGCCGATTTCTTCAGGGAAGGCCTGTGCTCTTTCTGCAAAGCCGGCCGCGGTGGGCGGACCAAATCCCCCCGCACCCTCACGGACATTCCGCGTTCTGATTATGCGTTTATCTGGGGCGAGAATCCCGGTACATGGATCGTGACGGAAGCGTTCCTGAATTTTTTTGGTCCGCTTCTGGGCAAGACCATGTCCTCCCTGCCCTGCCTGACCGCCAAGCCTTCAAAAAAGAATTTTTTTGAACTCGAACTTACCGGAACGCTTCGCGTTGTGACCCACCGGGAGGGAACGCACAACGAAGCTTGGATCTGTCCCAAATGCCAGGTGACACGCCACAGCACGTTTATCTGCGAAAAAATCCAGAAGGGGCTGACCTCCGCGGTTTCGCGTCCGGCGCTTTTGGACATGAAAGGTGTCGCCCATGTTTTAGCCCGTCCCTGGTGGCCTGGCATCATGGTCAATGCGTCAACCGCCGCGCGCCTTCGCTCATCCAAACTCAAGGGTGTTCTTCTCGACCGGGTCGCTCTGTTACCGAAAGAGGAGATCGGCGATTTTCCGCTCCGTAAGCTTAGAAAGAAAGACCTCTAAAAAGGCGGGGAAAGTGGTCTGGCTGAGGTTTGTGGTCACCAAATGCCAGCACTCCCAATCTCGATTAACCGAGCTACCTGCCGTCCGGTAGATCGGAAGTTTGCAAGTGGACAGGAAGTAAATTTCACCCAACCGCAATCGTGAGCGATCGCTGCTCGTCAATTGGGAGTCACCCTCTGATTTTCTTTTTGGGAAAAAGCCCATGCGACCATCAGGGGGAATTCGTTTCGCCACATCGCGTCGTCGTGTCCGGCCAACCGCTCGCTCATGACAACCTCACCCCCGGCCTTGCGCAGTGCGGCTGCCCACCGGGCGGCATTCTCGAGGAAAAACGGTTCCTGCGTGCCGGCCACGAGGTAAGTGCGAGGCAACAAACCCGGCATCACATCCGGTGGCCGGTAGCCCGCACCAGGCGAGGCCGAGAAGATTGCGCCGTAGCGGTCGGGATGACGAAGCCCCAGCGCGAGCGCCAGTTCACCGCCCGCCGACACCCCAAACACCGCCGTGCGACCGGCCGGCAGCATTGTTCCGAAACGGGCCCGGACCCATGCGCTGACTTCGTCGACGAAAAACTTTTCGTGGGCGGCAAACCGTTCCGCATCGAACT
This sequence comes from Verrucomicrobiota bacterium, assembly GCA_048498875.1. Lineage (GTDB taxonomy): Bacteria > Verrucomicrobiota > Verrucomicrobiia > Opitutales > Opitutaceae > Lacunisphaera. Next base: position 4,293 of record JBEHXD010000021.1, on the reverse strand, counting down.
TCGGAGAATACTCCTGCAGCCGGAGTGTCTCGCCGGCTGCGCGGTGTACACCCACAATCAGGGTGCGCGACAAATTCTCCGCTTCCAGCGATTCACCCCACGGCGAGATCATCTGACCGTCTCCGGCATACACGATCGACTCCGGCGGCCCGGGAGGAATGTACACCGTGACCTGCCGGCCATTATCATAGTCGAACGTCTCGGTGATGATTTCGCCTGGGCTCGGCATCCGTCAAAATTTCTTTCGGTTCACGGGAAAAAAATGAAGAAAACGGGTTTCAATTATTGCACTTTGGGCGTTGTCGAATCGGGATGACCTGACCCCGTCGCGGTCGTTCCCGGAAGTCCTGACTTCCTCCCGTTTCCCCGCCTGGCCGCTCATAATTTCCGTCTCTCTTCGGCCGACAACCGTTCTGCAGGTTCGGCTAAAATTCGTCCGCGTGCGATTTCCGGCGAAGATTCAAGCAATCCACCGAGGTCATAGGTCATCGGAAAAACTTTATCGATCGGCAGACCGAGAAACCCGGCCAGTTGTTCAGGGCCGTAGAGGCGACGTTCATCGAGGTCAAAATACCGGTTTAATCTAAACTTCCTCTGGTTTTTAAACACGGCGACGGTGCGATATTGTTCAGTCTTTCGCAGGTTACGGACATTGATATTCCCAAGAAGCCCGGGCACCTTTTGCCCGTTCGCAAGCACAAGCCCCACTCCAACCACTCTTCCCGTCAAATGATCGACGGGAAGAATTTTAACCGGTGTCATCGCGGTTTCATCAGGAGTATCGTCATTGCAAAATTCCCAAACGGGCCATTTCGCGAAATCATTTTCTGTCAGCTTATCGATCGGAATTTTCATAATCTTCAGTTGAATACCCCCTGTGCCAGTTTCCCCGGCCTGGCACGTTCCCGGCCTCAGAGTTTTGCGTTAACTTTTAGAAGCTTCCCCATCCGCAACGCGAGCCGGAACAGGGTTGGGTCAAACACGTCATGCCTTGACTCTTGACCAACCTGCTAGAGCCATTGTCCGCCAAATCTACGCAACCTCGAGCAGGGGTGCTCCAGTTTGGTTTCTTTTGCTTCGCCAGTGGGGCAATGGACTTTCAGTCTGTCGCATCAGGAAAGTCCCACGCCATGTTTAGAACCACCGCCACCTCTGTCGAATCCTACTTCAGGTTTGATGAGGCCAGAGAACACGATCTAAGGAAAATCGACGCGGCGATTTCCGAGGGTGCGCCGCTGCTGCGACGATGGTTCGTCCCCGGCAGCAAAGGGAAAGTCGGAATGCGGATGATCATGATTGGCTATGGTCACTTCTTCTACCGCGCCAAGTCCTCACCTGAACCGGTGAAATGGCCGGTCATCGGCCTCGCCTTGCAGAAAAACTATCTCTCGCTGTATTGCTCAGCCAGCAAAGGCGACCATCCCTTCGTTCTGAGCTACGCGACCAAACTCGGAAAAGTCAGAATCAGTCCGAAGGGAGTAATCAACTTTGTTACCTCGGATGAGGTGGATTGCGAATGCCTTCGCACCATGGCCCGCGATCTCCAAAGCGGCCTTCAAACTGGCAAGGTTACCACCCGGTACGGGAAAACAGACGGACCCCGTCCCACCCAGCCGGGTAATCCCGTCGGGCGAAGACGTCATGGCCCGACTTCTGACTGAAGTGATCGCTGAGGGTACGATTCCCTCATCCATGCGATTCGCCGCGATTGGGCTTCGCGGTTGGTGGGCGTCGATGACGGGAGAAATTTTCTTCCAGTGACAATGCCGTTTTGAAAAGTCAGGTCACCGAGGCGGACGGGCTTGCTGAAGTCTTAAGCCGGCGGTCGGCGCAGGCTTGAAATGTGAGCATGGGCTTGTCGACTCCGGGGCGCACTCTCTCATGTACCCCACCTCCTCCCCTGTTGTGCGGCCGGGCTTCGGCCGCATTTGCGTCCTGTCAGGATTCCTGGCAGCGACTTTGGTCAGCGCCTTTGCGGCGCCGACTCCGTTCAATCTCAACCCCGATCGGGTTTCGGTTTCCGCGTTTGGCGGCAACCTGGCCGCCTCGAAAACCTTCGTCATCCCGGCGGTCACACTGCTGATTTCCGCGAACGGCAGCGTGTGGTCCATGTCCCGGAACGGTGACGCCAATGCGCAGGCCCACGCCAAATTCTACGTCAAGGGACTCGACAAGCCCGTGGTGCAGGACCTCGCCCGCCAGATCCAGGATGACCTCGCGACCAAGTTGCGGGAGGCCGGTTACACCGTGCTGACCTACGAGGAGATCAAGGACAACGCCACCGTCGCCAAGCACGGCCGCCGGAGCATCGATGCCAAATGGAATCTCCCCACCATGACGCAAGGCGATCACTCGCTGATGTACGTTGTCGGCACACCGACTGACGCCCAAGCCTTCGATCGCCCCATCAATGGACCGGCGTGGTGGATGCGGGACGTGGCGAAGGAAAAAGCAGCCATCGTGCTCGTGCCGGAGATCACCTTCAACGTGCCGACTGTTTATGGGGAGGAGTCCAAGGGCTACAAGCGGGCCGAGGCGGCCGTCAAGATCGACCCGACCATGAAATTAATGGGCGCCACCGTCTTTACCTCCAACGGCAAAGGCGACTCCGTCACCATCACGGTGCTCGAGCACGGCAAACGCCCCGCGGCCGACGTTGCGGGTACGTTGAAAAAATTATCGGAAGACACCACCAATTTCTCCAGCTCCTGGGGCCGCAACTCAGCCGACTATCTGTTCACCCTGGATCCGGCAGCTTTCTCCGACGGCGTGTTGCGCGTCGGCTTTGCGATCAACACCATGATCGTCAGCCAGATTCAGAAGGCCAAAAAGTAATCCGGCAAAAGGGGTCGCCGGGCGGGTGGTCAGTGACGCCCGTGCTCTGTCAAATCCAGATTCCTCCGGCGCCACTGTACGGATGCCTCTCATTTTAATCTTCATCGCGGCAGTGGTGATCGGCGAGGTTCACCGCAGTCATGCGTCCGACGCTAGGCTCTCCTTTCCCGGGGATCTGACGCCCAAGGTTCAAAAATCCCTGGCCAAGAAAAACCTCGGCCGCGATGGCTTCACGCAGGCCGCGGCCATCATTCTCGAGGGATTTCCGGACGAGAAATGCGATCCCGTCGAACATGCCTGGCTGAAAGCCCACGTGCCCGACTACCGAAGAGGGAGTTGGACTTACGTTTGGCGGGATCACAAAGCCTTCGATATCTATCAGGTGTTCAGCCCCGACGGCGCCGAGCATCAGATCTATTTCGACGTGACAAAAATCATCCAAAGCATGCCGGACATGACCAAACCTCCCGCGACAAAACCGGCTTCACCCAAAGTCGAATGAATTTTGAAAGGCACCAAAAAGCTGAGCAATTCACGATGAAGCCCCTGGGACTGTTGAGCCTGTTTTGCTGGGCAACCATTGCGGCGCAATCTGCGGATACGCCCACGACCCATATTCCGATAGATTATAAAGACGTTAATGTATCGCTCGAAATGCCCGCCCGGTGGGCGAATTCGGAATTTGGATTTCACCGTGTTCCAACCGACATTGAGGAGCGATTGGCGAAAGGCGGGGATTTTGTGATTTGCCGAAAGGATCTGGAATGGTCCCGTTCCTTTTTCCGGGGAACTCTCGGCATTATGATCGTGGACATTACACTGACAAGAATACCCGAAGGCTCGACTGAGCGCTCCAGTACGGAGGCTTTGCGTCTGTTTAAAGCCAAAGCCGATTTCCGGTATCCCCGAGATATTTATGCCTACCACGACCTGGCCGTTGTTAAGGATGAAAACATGACGTTTAAGCACACCATCGATTATGTAGGGATCGATCGTGTGATATGGGGACGCGTAAATACAGTAGGCCGCAGTTGGAATGGCATTCCTACAAGCGAGACTTTGGTTCTGGGCCTGGACCGCCGGACCTATTTGCGGATCGATCTCGGGGTGTCCCTCTATTTCGAAGGGTCCAAGGGTGAGTCGTGGCAGAAAGCCGCGCTCTATTGGCAAAATAAAATCATCGAATCAATCCGCGTGACCGGACTGAAGCAGATCCTCACCGGGGAAGAGCTCACTGACACTTGGCGATTTCCCGCAGGCTTGGAATATGCCCCCGAACTCTTGAAGAACTGATGAGGTCAATCGCGCTGACTTGAATAGCCGCATGCCCTTGACGCTTTACTGGCCGGCTCGGATCACCCGCCTCTGATCCGCCGGGTGGCCGAACCGAAAGTGTCATGTCTCGACTCGTGACTGACCTGCTCAGTGCGCTGTCCGTCAATTCAGGTGAACTCCCGC
>JBEHXD010000020.1:0-23506 GCA_048498875.1 Verrucomicrobiota bacterium | reverse complement strand
CACCCAGCCCGGCCGGGGATAACGCTGGGCAAATTCCCGTTGGGCTGGGTGGAACACAGCCCGTGCGATTTGTGGGAAAGCACCCGGGAAACGATCCTGACCGCGCTGAAAATGGCCGCCGGCGGCGGGAGAAAAATTTCAGCCCTCGGCATCACCAACCAGCGCGAGACCACACTGCTCTGGGATCGCAAAACCGGCAAACCGCTGCATCACGCGATCGTGTGGCAGGACCGCCGGACCGCCGAATTCTGCCAGCGGCTCAAAGCCCAGGGACTCGAGCCCGTTTTCCGGAAAAAAACCGGACTCGTCCTCGACCCTTATTTCTCCGGGACCAAACTGCGTTGGCTACTGGACAACGTCCCCGGCGCGCGGCGCCGGGCGGAACGCGGCGAACTGGCCTTCGGCACCGTCGACACCTGGTTGCTCTGGAAACTTACCGACGGCCGGATCCACGCCACGGACGTGACCAACGCATCACGCACGTTACTCCTGAATCTGCAAACGGGCGAATGGGACGACGAATTGCTCGCCTTGCTCAAAATCCCGCGCGAAGTGCTGCCGGTGGTCCGGCCGAGCAGCGGGATTTTTGGTGAAGTTTCAGCCATCCGCGCGCTTCGTGGCGTGCCGGTATCCGGGATTGCCGGCGATCAACAGGCCGCGCTCTTCGGCCAGGCATGCTGGTCTCCCGGCATGGCAAAAAACACTTACGGCACCGGCTGTTTCCTGCTGATGCATACCGGCGCAAAACCGGTGGTGTCGAAAAACCAACTGCTGACCACCATCGCCTGGAAAATCGACGGACGACTGGAATACGCCCTCGAAGGCGGCGTCTTCATCGGCGGTGCTGTCGTGCAATGGCTGCGGGATGGACTGGGCCTGATCAAGCGCAGCGTCGACGTCGAGGCGCTCGCCGCCCGGGTCCCGGACAACGGGGGCGTTTATCTGGTGCCCGCCTTCGCCGGGCTCGGAGCGCCGCATTGGGACGCGGATGCCCGCGGCACGATTGTCGGACTCACCCGCGGCAGCAGCGCGGCCCATCTGGCGCGGGCGGCCCTGGAAAGCATCGCCTACCAAAGCGCGGATTTGTTGAAGGCCATGGAGGCGGATTGCGGCCGGAAGCTGCGCGGGCTGCGGGTCGATGGCGGAGCGGCGGTCAACAACGCGCTCATGCAATTCCAAGCCGACCTGTTGCGCGTGCCGGTGGTGCGGCCTCACACCATTGAAACCACCGCACTCGGCGCGGCGTATCTGGCCGGGCTGGCGGTGGGCTTTTGGAAGAACCGGCAGGAAATCTCCCGCTTGTGGTCGGCTGATCGCACGTTCCGCGCCCGGGCCCCGCAGGCGCTCTCGCGCCGCCTGCTCAACGAGTGGCACGTCGCCGTTGGCCGGGCGAAATCCTAGCGGCTCCCCCGGGCGGACGCGCGCGGCCACTGCAAGCCGTAAAAACCCCCAGCGTGCCGGGATTTCTGCATCGCACGCACGGGGCGGGCTTGCAGCCGGGCGGAGAGCTTGGCAAGTGTATCGGCCAGACACCATTGCCCGACGCATGAAAAATTTTCGTTCGTTTGCCACTTCCCTGCTTGCCGCGACCGTCGTCACTTTGGCGCCGGCCCAATCAAGTGACGACATCACCGCGTTGCGGACCAAGGCCGAGAAAGGCAACGGTCTGGCCCAATACAATCTCGGCCTCGCCTACGCCGAAGGCCGCGGGGTCGCCGCCGATAAGGTCGAGGCATTTGTGTGGCTGTCGCTCGCCCGTGAAAATGGCGCGCGGGGTCGCGCGCTCGACAGCCTCGTCGCCGGTCTCGACAAGGCCTCTCTGGAAAATGCCCAGCGCCGGCTGGCCGAGCAAAAAGCGATTTCTTCAGGAAAAATGCCGGTAGTGAGCACCGCAAAAAATGAACCGGAGGTCGTCACCACGATCAAAACCAGCGGAAACGATGCCGCCCCGGTCGTCAGCACCGCCCCTGCCGGCGACGCCGCCCAGCAGATCGCCACGCTCACCGCCGACAAAAAACAGTTGAGCGACGAGGTCGCAAAAGCCTGGAAGGAAATTGACACGCTCAACACCGCGTTGGCCAAAGCGGAAAAGGAAGCCCGGGCCACCAATGCCCAGACCGGTTCCGCCACGGAGTTGGAGAACGCGGCAAAATTCAGCCGGGAACTGGAGGCCAGCCTCAACCGCGCCAACGATCAAAAAGCCGTCGCGGAGAAAAATCTTGCGGCCACCCAGACGGAACTTGCCCAGGTCAGAGCCGACCTCGCCACCCAGACGCAGCGCGTTGAAAAACTTTCCGCAGCTGAAAGCTCCCGGCTGACGCCTTCCGCGGAGATCGCGGCCGTTCGCCAGCAACTCACCGACGCCCAGGCCAAAATCACCTCGTTGACCGGCGACCTGACGACCGTGCGCGCCTCGGAAACCAATTTGCACGACGCCGTCGCGCAGCTTGAAGACGAAAAAGCCAAACTGGCCGCGGCGAAGCCCGCCTATCCTGACCTTTCCGGCAAGGTGGGGGAACTCGAAGCTCAACTCGTCCACGCCAACCAGAATGCGGAGTCGGCCTCCGCTTCTGCCACCGCCGCCGGTAAACAGAGCGCCTCAGATCTGGCCGCTTCCGCCGCGGAAATTGTCCGCCTCCAAAGTGCCCTGACCGCCGCGAAATCGAATGCGCCGGCGTATCCCGATCTGTCCGGCAAAGTCCACGACCTCGAGCGCCAGCTTTCGCTGGCCAATCAAAGCGCGGAAGCTGCCACCGCGGCGAACAAACGAAGCGCCGCCGATCTGGCCGCCTCCACCGCCGAAACCGAACGCCTGCAAAACGCCCTCGCCGCCGCCAAGGCCAGTTCGCCCGCGTATCCTGACCTCTCCGGAAAAGTGCGCGAGCTGGAAGCCGGCGCCACCGAATCCGCCGAAAAACTCGCGGCCGCCATTTCCGCTCAATCCGCCCTTCAGCACAAACTGGAGGAAGCCAATGCCGCCGCGCAAAGCTCCGCCAGTTCCGCAAAGGAGACCAGTCAGCTTCAGCGTGAACGCGACGAACTCTCCGGACGCGTGGCCTCGCTCTCCAGTGAGCTCGTCCGGTTGCGCACCGACCAGGAAGGCATGCAAAAGGTTCTCGCCGATGCAAAGAAACAAGCCTCCGATCTGACCCTGGACGCAAAACGCGCCAAGGCACTCGAAAGCCAGAACGCCAGCCTCCAAACCTCACTCGGCAACGCCAACGCGCGCATCGCCACGCTGCAAACCGCCGCCACCCGCAAACCCGAGGCTCCTGCCTATCCGGACCTATCCGGCAAAGTCAGCGACTTGGAAGCAAAGCTCGCCGCCGCCAACCAGCAGGCGGAATCCGCGGTGCAGACGGCTACCAACGCCAGCAAGCAAAGCGCAGCGGACCTCACCGCCGCCACGACCAAAATCGACCAGCTGGAAAAAGAGCTCGCCGCCAAAAATTCCGCTACTGCTTCGTCGACCGAAGGTCTCACCGGTCGCGTGCACGAATTGGAAACCCAGTTGAGCAACGCCGAAGCCGAATCCGGACGGGCCAAACAGGAAATTGCCAGCCTGACCCGGGCGCGCGACGAAGCACTCAAGAACCGCGGCCCCGCCTATCCGAATCTCGCCGGCCGCGTGGTCGAGCTGCAGAACGCGCTCGCCGACACGAAACACGATCTTACCGAGACCCAGGCGGCGCTTCGCGTGGCCGAACAGGCGCGAGCCGCCGCGCCCGTTGCCGCCGCGCCCGCCCCCGCAGCAGAGTCCGCCGTCGCGACGAACAATGGAGAGACGGAGGAATTGCAGAAAAAACTCGCCGACGCGGAAAGCAAACTGTCGACCGCACTACGCGGTTACGCGTTGTTGCAGCGCGAACGCGACACCGACGCGGAAAATGCCGCCAAGGCCTCCGAGGCGATCACGAATGAACGCAACACCCTGAGCTCACAGGTGGCCACCCTGACTTCCGAAGTGGAACAATTGAAGGCGGCTTCCTCCAATCAGGCCTCCGTGGCGCAGGCGGAAACCACCCGCGCGAACGAATCCCTCTCCGCGTTGCAGCGCTCGACTTCCCAGAATTCCAGCGAACTCACCGCGGCGCGCGCGTTGATCGCCCAATTGCAGGGCACGAACACGGTGCTCGCCAACGAAAATTATCAACTCAAGTCGAAGCTGACCCCTGGCGGCGTAACACCCGTCGCAGTTCCCACCGCACCGACCACCCCGGCGGCGGCGGCTGCGGCAGCAGCCGCGCAATCCAAGTCGGGCACCGGTACCGTCGCGGCCACAACGGCTCCACGCACGCACGTCGTGGCGGCGGGCGATACGCTTTTCCGGATCAGCCAGCGCTACTACGGCAACGCGAACCGCTGGCAGGAAATCTACAAGGCCAACGCCGCCAAGCTCGGCGCCAACGGCGTCCTGCGCGTCGGCATGGAACTCACCATTCCCTAAGCCGCCGAATTCGACGCAAGCTCAGTGGTCCCCCGGGACCGCCGAGCCCCAGCTCGGCCTTCTGAATCGCGCACCCCTCCGTACGATCCGCGCTCTTCCTTCAAAACATCCCCACAATCGCCGCCAGCGATACGATTGAGGCGATCACGCTGAACACGATCGCCCCGGAGGCGAGCCGCTCGTCCCCTTTGAGTTCGAGCACCATCGTGTAGGAAACGATCGCCGTCGGGCAGGCGAGCAGGATCATGAGCACCTTGAGCTCCGCCGCCGCCAGACCCCAGTGACGGCCCAGCACCCAGCCCAAGGCGGGAGACGCGAAGGTTTTGACGAAAGCCGAAGCGGCCGGGAAAAACCAATTACCCCGCAATTGAACCGTCACGAGCGACCCGCCCACACCCAGCAATCCGAGCGGCAGGGCCATCTCGCCGAGCGCAGTGAAGGTCTTGTCAAATGCTGTCGGTAACGGCCAGCCACAGAGGGCAAAACTGATTCCCGCAATCGTCGCCAGCAGCGGCGGTGTCGTGGCCAGCTGTTTGGCGAACGGCTTTATCATCTTCCAGCCTAGCTTGTGCTGGCTGAGCAGAAGCACCACCACGCCCGCGATATTGTAGAATACCATCATGGGCGCGACCACCAGGATCGCCGCGGTGCGCATCGAAACGCCCCACGCGAGGGGTTCGTCAGGAAACGAAAAGATAATCGGCAACCCGACGAACGCGAGATTCCCCCGGAATCCACCTTGAACAAACGTACCGAGGGACGCGCTGGGAATCCGCAGAATCCAACCGAGCCCGTAACCGAGCAGAATCGCGAGGATCGTCGCCAGAAACATCGTTGCCAGCATCACCTTCGCGCCACCCACATCGTGAAACGACGAGCTGAGCTGGGAAAAGAGCAGCGCCGGCAATCCCAACCAATAGGTCAGCCGGTTGGCTTCCTTGAGAAATGTGGGTGAAACAAATTTTGTCGCTTCGAGCAGCGCCCCGATTCCGATCATCAGAAACACCGGCGCGAGGATGTTGAGAATCTGCATCGCTGCCCCACTGTGCGGGCCGGTTCACCCGTCGTCTAGAGCATATTAAACAATCGTGCGGCCAGACAAGCCACTGTAGCCGGGGGCGATGACCCCGGCCACAGTTTTAGTAAATGCCCCAAACAGAAAACCAAATCATCGTCCGCCGGGCGTATCCGGAAACTTCAGATGCTCTGACCGCCCGAAGCCTCGAGCCGCTGGGCGTTGACCCAGCGCCCGGCCTCGGAGCAGAGGAAATCCACCACCCCGCCAATATCGTCGGGCACGCCAATGCGCCCGAGGGCGATGTTTGCAGTGATGGCCTTCCGCGCCGCTTCGTTGGACAGCGAGCCCTTGGTGAAATCGGTCTCGATCACTCCCGGCGCGACGACGTTGGCGCTGATTTTTCGCGCCCCGAGTTCCTTGGCGAGGTAACGGGTGAACACCTCGATCGCCCCTTTCATGGACGCATAGGCGGAATAGCCGGGATGAGTGAAGCGGGCGAGTCCGCTCGAGGTGTTGATAATGCGTCCGCCGTCCGCAAGGAGCGGCAGTAATTTCTGGGTGAGGAAAAACACACCCTTGAAATGCGTGTTCATGAGCAGGTCGAAATCCTGTTCGGTAAACTTCTCGAACGGCGTATTGACGCCCACCCCGGCGTTGTTGACGAGAAAATCAAACTGGGTGCGACCCCAGGTTTGCTGCAGCGCGACCTTCAAAGATTCGGCAAAGGCCCCGAAGGTTTTGGTGTCGCTCACATCGAGCGCGATGGCCTGGGCCCGGCGGCCGAGCTGACGGATTTCCGCGACGACGGCCCCGGCCTCGGCCTGGCCGCTGCGATAGGTGACAATGACATCGGCACCGGAGCGCGCGAGTTGCAGGGCAATGTTGCGGCCGAGACCGCGGCTGCTGCCGGTGACCAGGGCGATTTTATTTACGTGTGACATGGAATGAGGAATTTGAATGAGGATGTGAGCGGGGAGACCATCTCCTTGCTGCGACGTCTCCACTCTACCGCATTCGCCCTTCGGCCACAATTCACAGGACTCTGAATAGATTGCCTGATTCTCCAATTTATGCGACAAATGGCTGCTAATTATTCATATCTTTTGCCTAAAACATGATCACCATGGCAAAACCCACCACTCCGCTTCGCGAGCTAAATGCCCGCATGATCGAGCTCCTCGGGACGCTCGCGCAAGGCCAGGGCTTCCCTCCCTCCCGGCTGCCCGGCGTGCGTTTCATGCGCTCGCATTACCCGATCCCACGCAGCCCGATCAAATACGATCCCTGTATCGTCATCATCGCCCAGGGCCGTAAGGTGGGTCGGTTGGGTACGAAGACCTTTGTGTACGATCCCAATCATTATCTCGCCCTCACCATGCCGCTGCCCTTCGAGTGCGAGACCTACGGTACCGCCAGGGAACCTCTCCTCGGGATTTCGATCGGCATCACTCCGGCCCTGATCGCCGAGATTCTGGTCCAGTTGGAGCATCCCATTCCCGAGGCCACGAGTGCTCCCGAAGCGGCTCAGGCCACGCGACTCGACGCCCCCCTCGCCGAGGCAACCGTGCGCTTGCTGGAAGCGTTGCGCTCCGACGACGACACGCGTGTGCTGGGTGCACAGCTCGTGCGGGAGATCGCCTACCGCGCCCTCTGCGGCCCGCTCGGAACCAATCTCCGGGCTCTGGCTGCTCCGCACAGCCACTTCGGCCAGATCGGACGCGTGCTCCACCGCCTGCATCTGAATTACTCCACGCCGATTGAAGTCGACGCCCTCGCGCGCGATGCCGGCATGAGTGTCTCGGCCTTCCATAGCCATTTCAAAGCCGTCACTGCCTCCTCCCCACTGCAATACCTGAAGACCATCCGGCTGCACAAGGCGCGCCTGCTCATGGTGCATGACGGACTGACCGCCGCCACGGCGGCCTTGCGCGTCGGATACGAAAGCGCATCGCAATTCAGCCGCGAATTCAAACGCCACTTCGGCGACGGCCCCGCCACCATGGCCCAGGCCATGCGCAAAAATCTCGTGCAGCTGATCTAGCGAAGTGCTGCCTGAGGTAGGGGCCGTTGCCCTCAACGGCCTTCGCCCGCCATCGGATTTCGCCCACGAAACACACGAAATCCAAGCACATGGTACCTCACAGTTGAAGCGGGATATGACCACACACCTTGGAAAATCTTCGCCTTGCGGCGGAACCTGTGCTCGTTGTCGGTCATGACCACACAATCGATTGCATTCATCGGCACCGGCGTCATGGGACGCAGCATGGCGGGACATCTGCTCAAGGCCGGTCATCAGGTGCACGTGTACAATCGCACGAAGGCCAAGGCCCAGTCGCTGCTCGACGCGGGCGCTCATTGGCATGACACCGCCGGTGACGCCGCTGCGCAGGCCGACTTCGTTTTCACCATCGTCGGCTTTCCCAGCGACGTGGAGTCAACTTATCTCAGCCCGGAGGGAATTCTGGCCAGGGCGCGGCGCGGCGCGGTTCTCGTTGATATGACCACCTCAAGTCCCACACTGGCCCAGCGCATCGCGGCCGCCGCGGCGGAAAAAGGCCTGAGCGCACTGGACGCTCCCGTTTCGGGCGGCGACATCGGTGCAAAGGAAGCGAGACTTGTCATTATGGTCGGGGGAGACCCGGCGGCGTTCAATCGTGCGAAACCCCTGCTGGAGCTCATGGGCCGCAATGTGCTGTTGCATGGCGGCGCGGGCGCGGGCCAGCACTGCAAGCTCGCGAACCAAATCGCGATCGCCTCCCTCATGATGTCATGGTGCGAAGCGCTCACTTACGCCAAAAAAGCCGGGCTCGATCCGACCCGGGTCATTGAAAGCATCGGGGGCGGCGCCGCGGCCAGCTGGTCGCTCAACAATCTCGCTCCGCGCGCGCTCAAGGGGGATTTTGCCCCCGGTTTTTATGTGAAGCATTTCCTCAAGGACATGCGTCTTGCCCTCGAATCTGCGGAAGCGATGAAGCTGGAACTTCCGGGTCTTGGCCAGGCGAAGAAACTTTACGATGACGTCGCCAAACGTGGATGGGAAAATGAGGGGACCCAGGTGCTGCTGAAGTGGTATCAAAGCCAAAGCTAGCCATCCGCGTTCGACGGTAGGGCGGGTTATCCTTAACCCGCCGCTTCGGGACTCTCGAAGGTCGCGGTGGTAGCCGCAGATCCTGAGCGGCGCTTTAGGGATAAAGCGCCCTACCATTTGCGTTTATTAATGTCTGTCATGCTCCGTGAGGTGGATTGACTCGCAACGCCGAATCCTGCACGAATTTTTCCCATGTCCCTGTCCACCCAGTTCTCCGGAGTAACGGTTCACACCAAGGCCAATATCTATTTCGACGGTCGCGTCGTCAGCCACACCGTGCTGATGCCCGACAATGCGAAGAAGACGCTCGGGCTGATTTATCCGGGCAGTTATCATTTTGGCACCGGCGCGCCGGAACGGATGGAAATCGTCGCCGGAAGCTGCCGCGTGACCCTCGACGGCCAGACCGCCGTGAAGGAATACGCCGCCGGCACTTATTTCGATGTCCCCGGCAAAAGCGGATTCACCATCGAGGTTTCGTCCGGCATCTGCGAATACATCTGCTCGTTTCTGTAAGGAATGGCTTGAGGCGGGCGCCCACGAGTGTGTCCACTTTCCACCGCCGCGGTGAAATCGTCGCTGCAAAGCTGACGCGCTCTTCGCTGTCATTCTGAACGAAGTGAAAGCTCCATCGCTTCGACCCCTTGCAGCCCATGGATCCTTCGCTGCGCTCAGGATGACAGTCACATCAAACAGATCCCGGCAGAGGCCGTGATTCGTTAAACCACCCGCGAGAATCCGGCTGGCCGTACGGCGTCATCCGCATAAGGTTTCGGAATGCGTTTGCCCTCATTTGCGCTCTTCGCCGCGCTCGCACTCCTCGCCACCGGGCTGCCCGCCAAAGACAAGGAAAACCTGCCGGACGGACTCTACGCGGAGTTTGTCACGCCGCACGGGAGTGTCATCGCTAAATTACTCGCCGATGACGTACCGATGACCGTCACCAATTTTGTCGGGTTGGCGGAAGGCACGCTCGGTCCAAAGAAAGGCCAGCCGTACTACACCGGCTTGCGATGGTATCGCGTGGTTCCGGGGTTTGTCATCCAAAGCGGGAATCCCCACCACCCTGCCGAAGGTGACGCCGGCGATCCTTTTCCCGACGAGTTTAAGCCCGGGTTGCGTCATGACCGCGCCGGGATCCTGTCGATGGCAAACGGCGGCCCCGACACCAACAGTGCCGAATTCTTTCTCACGCTCGGAGAGCAGACGCGCCTCAATTATCTGCACAGCGTATTTGGCCGGGTGGTCAGCGGGCTCGAGCTGTTGCCACAAATCAAAGCCGACGAACCCTTCTCAATCAAAATTCTGCGTATCGGGCGCGAGGCGCGCAAATTCAAGGCGGACGAAGCCACGTTCAAGGCCCTCGTCGCGAAAGCCAGACCGTACCGCGGGCAGGACGTGCCGGGGCCCACCGCCCATTTCGATGATCCGGAAAACCTGCTGCCGGTCAGTCCACCACGTGCGCAGGGTTTCAATTTCAAACTGGCCAACTTCGAACGCGCCACCGGGATCAAGATCGTGGCCCGGATGTTTTCGAAAGCCCCGCCCGAAGAGGAGGACAAAATTCCCGGCGCTTATATGCGCGGTCTGGCTCAGAAACACGGCGTCGCCCAGCGCGGGGCTTTTGTCGCCTATTTCGCCGCCGACAACGACTGGCGCATTTGGGTTGGCGATGAATCGACGGCCGCTTTTTTGGGCCGACCAACCAGCGCCAGGGATCTGGTGCCGGAAGGCTCCTTCCACGACGCCAAGGAGGAATTCTTGAAAACCGTACAAGCCACCGGCGATGCCGCCTTCCTCGCGCAACAAACGGCTGCGCCGCCGGGCAAACCCGTTGCCGCAAATCAGCGACTAAAACTCCAGACGGACGCGCTGCTCGATGGGCTGATCGTTAAACTCGAACCGCGATGAAATTTCAAATTACCGCGTGGCTTACCTTTCTGCTGACCTGTCTTGGGCACGCGGAAACGACATCGTCAGAAAGAGTGACCGGAAAAATTGCCGAAATCTATCCGTCGCTCGAAGCGTTGTACCAGGATCTGCATGCGCACCCTGAACTCTCGCTCATGGAAGACAAGACCTCGGCCCGGATCGCGAAGGAACTTCGCACTGCCGGGTTTGAAGTCACGGAGAAGTTCGGCGGATATGGTGTCGTAGGCGTCTTAAGAAACGGCGAGGGACCCACACTGCTGATCAGGACCGACCTGGACGGATTGCCCGTCGCGGAGGAAACCGGATTGCCCTACGCCAGCCATCAGCGGGTCACCAATCTCAATGGCCAGGAGTCGCCTGTGATGCACGCCTGCGGCCATGACGTGCACATGACAGTATTTGTCGGCACGGCGCGCATTCTCGCGTCGCGGAAAAATGACTGGTCGGGCACCCTGGTGATGGTGGGCCAACCGGCGGAGGAAATTGGCGTCGGCGCGCACGCGATGCTGGCGGCGGGTCTTTACCGACAATTTCCCGTGCCGAATTTCGCCGTCGCGATTCACGACAGCGCCAATTTACCCGCGGGCACCGTCGGCACCATTGAAGGTTATGCCATGGCCAACGTCGACATGGCGGAAATCACCGTCCGCGGCGTGGGTGGCCACGGCGCGTTGCCCCATTTGACCAAGGATCCTGTCGTGCTCGCAGCGCGAATCATCCTGTCATTGCAAACCATCGTGAGCCGCGAGACCAAGCCCACCGAGCCCGCCGTCGTCACGGTCGGTTCGATTCACGGCGGCACGAAGGCGAACATCATTCCCGACGAGGTGAAGTTACAGCTCACTCTCCGCTCTTACTCGGAGGAGGTACGCCAGCATACCATTGAAGCAATCAAGCGCATCTGCCGGGGCGAAGCGATCGCCGCGGGAATTCCCGAGGAGCTGATGCCTGTGTTTTCCATCAAGGAAGAGCAGTTCACTCCGTCCACCTATAACGATCCGTCGCTGACCCGACGCGTGCGCGCGGTTCTGGTCAGCGAATTGGGTTCCCCACAGGTTCAATCGATCGAGCCGGAAATGATCGGCGAGGATTTCAGCCAGTTCGGCCGCACCGGGGAAAAAGTCCCGCTTTGTCTTTTCCGCGTCGGAGCGGTCGCCCCCGAAAAAATCGCCGAAAGCCGTCAGACCGGCGCGCCCCTGCCTTCGCTGCATTCCAGCAAATTCGCGCCCCAAGCCGAACCGACCATCAAAACCGGGATCCAGGCCCTGACTACCGTTGCCTTGGATCTCCTCGCCAAAAAATAACGCCCCACCCTCCAAACCGGATTGTGATTGCCCGGGTAAGTTTAACTCTCCTCCGACTTTATTCGCGTCAATTAGCGTGATTCGCGGGCCAACTTCCCCTTAAGCAAAACGAGCGACCGCGATAACGCCGGCAACTACCCGCCAAATCGCCTTCCCTTTCGACGCGATCTGGATGCAGTGGAATCACTCAGCCCTGTCATGCGCACCTACGGAATTTTACTGGTTCTCGGACTTCTGCTCGCGTTCATTGCGTTTCAAGCCCGGACGGGGATTCTTCGCGCCAGGCATCAGGGTGAACCGGCCAACAAATACATGCGACAGGTCATGGAGAATCCCCAGCTGAGTGTCGAGGACGCCGAGATCTTGCGGGAGAAATACGGGACGGCCCACGTGAGTCCGTCCGGGCTGCGCTATCTCCGCCACAGCACCGGCACCGGTGATTCTCCTTCGGTCGGCAGTGAGGTGGTGGTCCACTACGATGGCTACCTGTTGAATGGAACGAAGTTCGAGAGCACCCGCGACAAGGGAACTCCCAGCACCTTCCGGGTTGGAACCGGCAGTGTGATCAAAGGGCTTGATGAAGCGGTTTCCACCATGAAGCAGGGGGAAAAGCGCACGGTGATCGTGCCTTGGTGGCTGGGCTTCGGCGAAGCCGGGAAGAGTCCGGTCCCGCCCCGCGCGACCTTGGTGTTGGAACTGGAGCTGGTGGAAATCCGGTAAGCATCCTCGCTTGTCTTCGGGGGAAAACTAAGGGATACCCATGGGGTGTCCCCTGCTTCCCGCAGAAATCTTCCGCGGCGTTTTCGTTTCGCCGGTCGCTTTTCTCCGTGAGTCGATTTGCCGCCACCCCCGGCATGCGCGCCCCCCGCTCCATCTTTTCCCAGCTGCTTTTGCTCGCCGTCGCCCTGGTGTTGCCCTTGCTGCTGTTCATCGCCTGGGGCATTTATCAGCAGTTTCAGAGCGACCGGCGGGATGCGCTTAAAAACCTGACCCAGCTGCGGATTTTCGCCGACCGGCAAATCCGATCCTATCTCGACACGGCCCACCACCGGCTGGAACGCCTCTCTTATCGCGTCAACGAACTCCAAAACAGCGGCGGCAACGTGGGCGACGTCCTGCGCGAATTCACGGCGCTCAACCAGGAATACACCGACGTCGTCCTCGCCGACAATCAGGGCCGGCCACTGTCCGGCGTAAGCGCGCGGACCGCCGCTGCCGTTACCGGAAACTTCCAGGATGAAACGTATCGGCGCGCGATGGCCGCCCCGGATTTCCTGGTTTCGGGCGCGTTCAAATCCGCGGATACCGGCAACTGGTCGGTGCTCCTTTCGCATCCGGTTTTTAACGGTGACACGACGGGAAAAAAGACCGGCACCCTGCTGCTGCGTCTGAACCTTCCGGAGCTGTCCCGTTTGCTCGCGTATGATCCCTCCGAGAGTCGCACGGTGCTCGGCATCGTGGATTCCAACGGGGTGCTGATCATGCGTTCCACGCAGGCGGAGGAACTCATCGGCCAGGTGGCACCGCAGGCCAGCGAGCTGGTGGCCAGTGCCGGCCGCAGCGGCGGCGGCTTTGGCGAAATTCCCGGCTTCGACGGAAAAATCCGGTCCTTTAGCACCGCAACGCTCGAAGGCACACCGTGGATCGTGACGGTGTCCATGCCGACGAACGAGATTTATCAGGATGCCTGGCGGAATCTCTGGCAGGCCCTTGGCCTGGTCGCACTTGTTCTCGGGTTGGTGATTATTCTGCTGCTCCATCGGGCCGCTGCCCTGGCGCGGCCGCTCACGGCCCTCGCCGAGACTGCCCGCGCCCAAACGGCGGGCCGGCCCGATGCCCGGGCGCCGGAAACCGGCGCGGCGGAAATCGCCGACACGGCCCGCGCCTTCAACGAAATGGTCGCGCTCGGACGCCGCGCGGAACTATCGTTAAAGGAGAACGAGCGGCGATATCGCACGGTGGTCGATCAAACCGGTCAGATCGTCTACGACCTCGAAGTGGCCACCGGCAAGGTTTCGTGGTTTGGCAATACCGCCATTGAGAAAATCACCGGCTACACTCCGGAGGAAATGAATCAGGGCGGCCTGGACCGATGGAAGGAAATGCTGCATCCGGCCGATCGGGCAGAAGCCACGGCCCATCTCGAGCATTCGCTCCGAACCGGCGAGCCGTGCCACGCGGAGTACCGCATGCGCCACAAGGACGGCAGCTACCGGCTTATCGAGGAACGCGGCGTGGTGCTCCGCAACGAGCGTGGCGAATCCACGCGAATGCTCGGCTGCATGAGCGACATCTCAGGCCGCAAGCACACGGAAACCGCCCTGCTGCTTGAGCGCACCATGTTGCGCCAGATCATCGACCTGGTGCCGCATTTTATTTTCGCCAAGGACATCCACGGCAAATTTGTCCTGGCCAACCGCTCTGTGGCCGACGCCTATGGTACCGGCATCGAAAATCTCCTCGGAAAAACCGACGCGGAATTCATCAAGGACCCCGGTCAGGTCCAGCATTTCATCGCCGACGACCTGGAAGTGATCCGGCAGGGCCGGCCCAAAACGATTCCCGAGGAAACCATCACCGATTCCTCCGGCAACATCCGCCATCTTTCCACAATCAAAATTCCCTTCCGCTTCAGCAATTCGGATACGCCCGCCGTGCTCGGCGTTTCGGTGGATATCAGCGAGCTGAAAAAAGCCGACCACGCCCGCCAGCAAATCGAGCGCAAGCTGCTCGAAACGCAAAAACTCGAGAGCCTCGGGGTGCTCGCCGGTGGCATCGCCCACGACTTCAACAACCTCCTTACCGGCATTCTCGGCAACGCCAGCCTCGCCCGCATGGACCTCCCGCCCGCCTCGCCGATCCTGTCGATCATCGAGCAAATCGAGCTGTCGACCCACCGTGCGGCGGATTTGTGCAAGCAAATGCTCGCCTACTCCGGCAAGGGCCGCTTCGTCGTACAGCAGCTGAACCTCAACCAGCTCGTGGAGGACACCACCCATCTGCTGAATATCTCGATCAACAAGAATTGCGTGTTGCGTTTCAATCTCGCCACCAAGCTGCCTTCCATTTCCGTCGACGCGACCCAGATCCGCCAGATCATCATGAACCTCGTGATCAACGCGTCCGAGGCCATCGGCACGCAGAGTGGCGTGATTGCGATCTCGACCGGGGTGGCTCGGGTGAACCACGACTACATCGCCACCCTCCTGCATCCAGGCGGCATCACGGAAGGCGACTATGTATTCCTCGAAGTGAGCGACAATGGCGTGGGCATGAATGCCGCCACGCTGGAAAAAATTTTCGATCCCTTCTTCACGACCAAATTTACCGGACGCGGACTCGGACTTGCCGCCGTGTTGGGAATCATTCGCGGCCACAAGGGCGCACTCAAGGTGTACAGCGAGGTCGGTCGCGGCACTACGTTCAAAGTTCTCCTTCCCTGCAGCGACGCCCCCGCGCAAGCCCTCGCGTCGGCGCATCCGTTGTCGGAACCCGTGTGGCGCGGACAGGGAACGGTGCTGGTGGTCGACGACGAGGAAACCGTCCGCACGGTCACCGCGCGAATTTTGGAAACCCTCGGTTTCACCACCATGCTCGCGGCCGACGGCAAGGAAGCGCTGGAACTCTATCAAAAGGATCCGGCGCGATTTGCCTTGGTGTTACTTGATCTTACCATGCCCCACATGGACGGGGAGGAAACTTTCCGTCAGCTCCGTCATTTGAACCCCGGCGTGCGCGTGATTCTGATGAGCGGCTTCAATCAGCAGGAAGCCATCAGCCGCTTCACCGGAAAAGGTCTCGCGGGTTTCGTGCAAAAACCCTTCGAGGTCGGCAGCGTCATGATCGCGGTGCGGGAAGCATTCTTCCAATCGTGACGTCGCGGGAAAAAGCGCCACGCCCCGCTACAATCCCAACAAGCTTCCGTTCCGTTTCAACCAGTGTTCGGCATGTTCCCACCACGGGCACACCTCCGTCACCTCCGCCCAAAAACGATCCGAATGGTTCATCTCGCGAAGATGCATCAGCTCGTGATAAATAATGTAGTCGCGGACCGAATCCGGAGTCTGCACCAGCCGCCAATTCAGTGAGATGGTGCCGCTGGCGGAGCAGGAACCCCAGCGCGAACGCTGGTTCCGGACAGTGACTTCCTTCACATTCACGCCGGTTTGGGCAGCCAGTTGCCAGGTGCGCGCGGGCAATTCGACTTTACCGCGACGGACAAAGTGCGCCTCCAGCGTCGGCCGCAGATCGCCCTGCAGGCCAGGCACGCGAAAGATGTCGGCACCCAGGCCAATGGTGGGTTTTTCACCCGCGGAGGCAGATCGAATCTCGGTCATTTCCCCCCTCCACAAGACATGCGTGCCCAAAGTCCAGACTGTCGCGCCACGCGGCCGGGCGGCCTGCCGGTCGCGGGCGCGTTCCAGCCATTCCTGATGCTCATCAACAAAGCGCCTGGCCTCGCGCTCCGAACCCCGGTTTGGAATGGTGGCGACGCCCACTCCGTCTTTTCGCAAAGTCAGACGATAATTCCTTGCCCGAATGCTGCGCACAAAGAGGACGTCCGGCTTGGATTCGCCCGATCTCGTTTCGAAAAATTCGCACTGTTCTCCGCTCACAGAATTTGCGTAAGGGCGTGGCGGCATCAACGCCAGCCACAATCGCAGCTCAACTTCATTTAAAGAACGAACAAATCGGATGAAACTTTTACCAACGGTGCAGGACTACAATCGCTCTCCCCAAGGGAGGATACACTAGCTCTCATCGGAAAAAACTTTCACAAAAATCATCGGCACCACCCGGGAAAAAGCCCGGCCGCTTTTGTCGCACAAATCCTGCAACAATTTCCGCAAACCGCTTTGATCTCAGTGCTTGCCCCCTCGACCAAACCTCGTACGTTCCGCACACAATGACGCAACGGTTGCTCATTTCCCCAAGCCGGACCTATCGCACCCGCGCCTTCACCCTGGTTGAAATCATGGTGGTAGTGGTGATTATCGGTCTGTTGGCGGCGATGTCCCTGCCCGCCTACCGGCGGATTACGATGCGCTCAAAAACCGCCGCCGTGGTGAGTGATCTTCGCGCATTCTCGACTGCATTCATCACTTACAGTCTGCAAAATGGCAAATGGCCGGCGGACGGCACGGCCCAGGAAATTCCACCCGAAATGGCCGGCGCCCTTCCCGCGGGTTTCGCTGGAAAAAGTCCCATCGGTGGCGTCTACAAATGGAACTACGATGTATCGGCCGATGGCATCAATAACATCAAAGCCGCGATCATCATTGAAACCGTGGGTGGCGAAG
The DNA here is from genome assembly GCA_048498875.1 of Verrucomicrobiota bacterium. GTDB lineage: Bacteria > Verrucomicrobiota > Verrucomicrobiia > Opitutales > Opitutaceae > Lacunisphaera. Next base: position 6,414 of record JBEHXD010000020.1, on the reverse strand, counting down.
CAATCAGCGACGACGCTGACCTTCGTGACATGATCGACAAGGAGATGGACGACGGCGATGGCAGCACTGGGAACGTCCGGGTCGGCAATACCAACTCACTGGTGTACATCATCGAAAAATGACACCGCCGTATAAAGTCACTTTGATCAATCTGACCGCCGGTGTCACGGCGGTGGCCCCGGCGTCGGAAAAGTTGGAGCTGGGCATGTTGACCGCCGACGAGATCTTTCAATTGGCGGGACGACTGCTGAATCTTGATGTCGCGGCTCACCCCAAGGCAGAACCGGGTATTATCGTCCAACGCGGCGACAAGGGATGGCGCATCGGTGCCTATGCAGGTCGCTTGCGCGTCTATAAGAGCACTTCGCTATTTGACGAATATTGGACGGCGGAAAGCGCCCAGGCGCTTTCCCAACTGCCCCCGTTCACCGGACAGAACAATTCCGGTGCCAACACCCGTTCAACGAAGAGCCGTTCGCCCCAGCCGCCACACAAGTTTCAGACCGTGCGGGGCATTGCCGAGGTCGTTGGCCTGTTCTTCCTCGGGGTCATTCTTATTGTCGTCGGATTCTGGTACGGCCTGCCGCATCGCAAACTGAGCGATCTTCCCCCCGACGTCACGCTCGTCACCGGTGACAGCGAAAAGGCCTCGGTCTTTTCCACCATGGCGGGAATTTATGTGGCTGGAAAACCCAAGCCCGGCGAAAACATTTTCGTTCTCACCGCAGAAGGCCGGGTTTCACTCGGCACCATCGGCAAGGATGGCAAACCCGTGCTGCCCGCCCGGATCGACGAGCAGGCGAAGGCGGCGCGCAAAGGCAACATCGCCGTCGTGGTTACGTCCTTCGGGCCGATCGCCGAGCTTCCGCCCGATGCCGTGAATGTCGGTAATGGTCAGTGGCGCAAAGTGGTGCTGAATAACTGATCCGGGCAGGCCGGGGAATGCGGGGAATTGCCGTGCCTGATCGTTTGCGCCGGCTCCTTCCAAACTCCGCTACAAAAGTTCCAAGCGCCAGGCCAACGGCTGTTTCTCCACCACGGTGAGCCACGCGAAGCTGGCGGGAGCACCGCGATTGGGACGGGTAATGCAACCCGGATTGAGCCAACGCACCCCCAGAGGATCAGTCTCATCGCGTGGAACGTGGGTATGTCCATGCAGCACCACGTTTACGCCTTCCGGCGCACGGCGAGGCGGCACGTGGGTGAGAAAAAACACCTGACCGGCCCGCTTCAGTCTCAAGTCCACCGGCCACAAGTTGTGGCTCTCGTTGTTGCCGAGCACCACGTGCAACGGTTTCCCCAGCGCTTCGAATTCCACCAGCGTTGACGGCTCGCAGATATCACCCAAATGCCAGATTTCATCCGCATGCGCGAGTCGCTCCGGCAGGTTACGCGGGTATTTGTCGTGAGTGTCTGAAATGACCGCGATTCGCATCGGAAGTCGCTCTTAACGCGTTGCGACCGCCACCCCGGCACCGATCATCATCGTGCCCGCCGTGCGGTTCATGGCTTTCATCCGGCTCTGACTGCTGAAAAAACGCCGGGCACGCGCCGCCGCCAGGGCGTAGAGCGAGGGAATTGCCCCGACCACGGCCACCACAATGAGGCCCATGATACCCGCATCGCGGCGGGAAAGCTGGTCGAGATTGATCACGGTCGGAAGCAGCCCGGCGTAGAAGGCAATCGTCTTGGGGTTGCTCAACGTGAGAGTAAGGCCACCCGCAAAGCTGCGTTTGAAACCAAGACCGGACGAGGAAGCTCCATCGGCCAGCGCCACTCCCGGTCTTGCCCGCCACAACTTGATCCCAAGCCAAACGAGATACGCGGCACCCGCCAGCTTCACGATCAGAAACAAATCGCCCATCGAATGGGCCAGCGCCGCCATGCCCGCCACCGCGAGGATAAAATAGGTGAGATCGCCCAAAATGATTCCGCCAATCAGGGAAAAAGCATCGCGCAATCCACGCCCCAACGAACAGGAAACGACCGCCAAAACCCCTGGTCCAGGCGTGGCCACCGCGATCGCGAGCGCCATCGTAAAAACGACAAAGAGGTGGATTTGCATGACTTCACTTTGGGCGTCCAATTCCCGGTCGCAATCCCGGAGGTGCCTCACTGGCCATTGGGCCACCAACTCCCCGATGGCCGGCTATTTTCCTGTAACGGCACCCGCCAGCGCAACGTAGGGTGCCTCGCGCAAATCCGCGACGCGCCGCCCCGCCAGCAATTGCCACCACACCCGTGCGCTGGCTCCCACCACAATCAACACCAACAGGAGAAAGGCGCCCGTCACCGTGGCATCGACCCCGTTGTTAAAAACCTGCGCTTTCCACGCTGCCAGTTCCACCGCAGTTCCGCCTGCGGCAATTTTCGCCTGCAGGCCGCGGATGATCGCGAGAAATCCAACGGGCGCGGGACTGAAAATCTTCATGAAGCCGGCACTCATGGTTACCGCCATCAGCCAGCCGAGCGGCGCCAGCGTCACCCACGCGTAGCGCTTGCGCCCCATTTTGATCAGCACCGTGGTGCCAAGACTGAACGCGATCACCCCGAGCAGCTGGTTGGCCACGCCAAAAATCGGCCACAGCGAATTGATTCCGCCCAGCGGATCAATCACGCCCTGATAAAGAAACCAACCCCACGCGCCCACAAACAGGAGCGTCGCAAGCAGGCTTCCCGCGGAATTTTTCGTATCACCGAGGCGGGGCGAAAAAAGTCCCAACAAATCCTGCACCAGAAAGCGGCCAACCCGGGTTCCCGCGTCCATCGTCGTCAGGATAAACAACGCCTCAAACATGATCGCAAAGTGATACCACACGGCGAGCGCCGTGTTGCTGCGCAGCGCACCGGCAAACATTTGGGCCATGCCCACCGCAAACGTTGGCGCCCCACCCGTGCGTCCCACCATGGTTTTCTCGCCCACGCTCGAGGCCAGCGCCGCCATCTGCTCCGTGGTCACGGGAAATCCCAGCGCCGTCACTTTGGCCGCCACGACCGCTGCCTCGCCCTTGATGTTGATCGCAAAATACTGGCCCGGCTCCATCGCGCTCGCGGCAATCAACGCCATGATGCCCACGACCATCTCCGTCACCATCGCCCCATAGCCGACGATCCGGATGTCGCTCTCGCGCGTGAGCAGTTTCGGAGTCGTCCCCGAGGAAATCAGGGCGTGAAAGCCCGAAATCGCCGCACACGCAATCGTGATGAAACAAAACGGAAAAACCGGGCCCGGCACCACCGGACCGGTACCGTCGATGAATTTCGTCAGCGCCGGCATTTTCAACATCGGCCCGATCGCCACGATGGCGAGTGCCAGGGCCACGACTGTCCCGATTTTCATGAACGTGCTCAGGTAATCGCGGGGCGCGAGGAGCATCCACACCGGCAGCACGGAAGCAAAGAAACCGTAACCCATGATCCACCACGCCAGGGTCGTGCCTTTCAGCCTAAGTAAGTCTTCCCATTCGCTTCCACTCACAAACTGACCGCCCCACACCGCCGCGAGCAACGCGCCCACGCCGAAAATGCTCACGGCCACCAGCCACTTGCCGCTGTGTCCGCCAAAACGCATCGCACAGCCCATCGCCACGGCGATCGGCATGGTGGCGGCGATCGTGAACAAGCCCCACGAACTGTCCGCCAGCGAATTCACGACCACGAGGCCCAGCACCGCCAGCAGGATGATCATGATGGCCACGATGCTGACCAGGGCCGCCAGTCCGGCGAATGGCCCCACTTCCTCCCGCACCATTTGCGCCAGGGATTTTCCCCCGCGACGCACGGAGCAAAACATGATCACGCAATCGTGCACCGCTCCACCGAGCGTCGCTCCGACCAGCATCCAGAGCATGCCGGGAAGAAAACCAAATTGCGCCGCCAGCACCGGTCCGACGAGCGGACCGGGCCCCGCGATCGCGGCGAAATGGTGGCCGAATACGACCCACTTGTTGGTCCGCACAAAATCCTTTCCGTCCTCATGCACCATCGCCGGCGTGGCGCGAAGCTCATCGAGGGTCAGCACTTTCGCCATCAACCAGGCGGAGTGAAAGCGATACGACACCGCGAACACACAAATCGCCGCCACCACCATCCAAAGTGCGTTCACCGGCTCGCCCCGCGACCAGGCCAGAACCGCCACGGCGCCGACGCCCAGCGCCACGACCGCCAACCATCCCAAAACCCGGAGCCACGCGAAAGCTTTCATTACCAGGCATCACTAGCACCCGGCAGCGAAAATGCGAGCGCGAGATACATAAGCATCATGTGTAGGTTGCGTGCTGGTCACGCAACAAGGGAGGTACGTGGCGCGGCAAGCGCGCCACCTACTTCAAAACAACGCTCCGGCTCAGAGCTTCGGGAATTTCACCCATTTCGCCCCGGCCCGCGAGCTCTTCACCGTGGTCTCAATAAACACCATCCCCTCGACGCCGTCGTCGATGGTCGGAAAATCGAGATCCTTCGGCAACGGCTCGCCCTTCACTTCCGCCGAGATTGCGCGGAAGGCCTCGCGGTAGATATTTCCAAAAGCCTCCAGATAACCCTCGGGATGGCCGGCGGGGATGCGGGTGACGCGCGACGCCGCACCGCTGACGTAACCGTTGCCGCGACGCCAGATCTGGCGCGGCTGGTCGGGGAATTTCACCACCAGCTCGTTGGGATGCTCCTGATGCCATTCGAGCGCCGCTTTCGTTCCGTACACGCGGATGTTCAGGTTGTTTTCGTCGCCCACGCTGATCTGCGAGGAATGAATGATGCCTTTCGCGCCGCCCTTGAAACGAACGAGGATATTGCCGTCGTCATCGAGCGCGCGGCCCTTCACGAAGGTCGAAAGATCCGCACACAGCGAATCGATGTGAAGGCCCGTGATGTAGCGGGTGAGATTCTCGGCGTGCGTGCCGATGTCGCCAATGCAACCCGCCGCGCCACTGCGCTTCGGATCCGTGCGCCAGCCCGCCTGCTTCTGGCCGGTTTTCTCGAGCAGGGTGCTGAGCCAGCCCTGCGGGTATTCGGCAACCACCTTGCGGATGTCCCCAAGAAACCCGCTGCGCACCAGCTCGCGGGCCTGTTTAACCATGGCGTTTCCGGTGTAATTGTGGGTCAGCGCGAACACCTTGCCGCTCTTCTTCACAACTTTCTGCAGGGCTTTGGCCTCGGCCAGATTGAACGTCACGGGCTTGTCGCACACGACATTGAACCCGCTCTCGAGAAACAATTTCGCCGGCGGGAAATGCTGGTGGTTCGGCGTGACGATCACAATGAAATCGAGGCGGTCTGCCGCCGGGCGGGCCGATTCCGCCTTCGCCATTTCACCATAGCTTCCATAGACCCGCGACGGATCGAGAAAAAAGTCCGCGCCGGAGAGTTTGGAGCGTTCCGAGTCCGAGGAAAATGCGCCGGCCACGAGCTCCGCCTGTCCATCCATCTGGGCCGCGATGCGATGCACCGCGCCGATGAAGGCGCCCCGGCCACCGCCGATCATGCCAAAACGTAGTTTGCGATTCATGAGAGGAGGCGATTACTGGTTTTTCTTGTCGAACGCCGCGTCGAAGGAGACCGCATTGGTCGGGAAATCCAATTTGCGCACGAAAGCCGATGCCTCGGTCGCGCCATGGACGCGATCCATGCGGATGTCTTCCCATTCCACGCTGAGCGGTCCTCGGTAACCGATGTCGTTCAAGGCCACGATCACGTCTTCGAACTTGATGTCGCCATGGCCAAGCGAACGGAAATCCCAGAAGCGGCGTGCATCGCCGAATCCGACGTGGCCACCGAACACGCCGACCGTGCCGTCCCCGTGGCCCCACCACACGTCCTTCATGTGCGCATGGAAAATGCGGCCGGCAAACGTGCGAATGAACTTCACATAGTCCACGCCCTGATAGCCGAGGTGCGACGGATCGTAGTTGAAACCAAAACGCTTGTGGCCCTTCACGGCCGCGATCGCGAGCTGGGCGCTGGCGATATCGAAGGCGATCTCCGTCGGGTGGACTTCAAGCGCGAAGTTCACGTTGTATTTTTCAAACGTGTCGAGGATCGGGCCAAAGCGCTTGCCGAAATCGGCGAAGCCCGCGTCCCAAAACGACTGGGGCGTCGGCGGGAAACTGTACAATGTGTGCCAGATGCTCGAGCCGGTGAATCCATTCACCACTGCGGCGGAACGATCATTGCTCTTGCGGCCGGGCTGCGCGTCGAAAAACGCCCGGGCGGCTTTTGCGGTCAGCGCGAGTTTTTTGGCGGCCCGCTTGCGCACGCCCTCGGGTTCGCCGTTGCCCCATACGTCCGCCGGCAGGATCGCCTTGTGGCGTTCGTCGATCAGGTCGCACACGGCCTGGCCGACCAGGTGATTTGAGACCGCAAAACAGCTCAGTCCGTGAGCATTCAGGAGATCCCATTTTTCCTGCACGTACTTCTTGT
>JBEHXD010000019.1:0-23786 GCA_048498875.1 Verrucomicrobiota bacterium | reverse complement strand
ATTCGCCCACATTACCCTCGGTGACATTGCCGAATGCGTCCGAGGAAACCGAGCGGCTCATGTTCATCGAATTGCGCTGGCGCTGCAGCGCCTTGGCGTTGCCGTCCTTTTCGGTCGTGACGACCAGCGTATCCAACTTGATCGCGTTATCACCGGCATTTTTAGCCGCGCCCGCCGCGCCCAGTTCAAATTCCTGCGTGATTGTTTCGCCGGCCTTCACCTCGATGTCGGCCGAAGTGGGAGTAAAGCCGATGTAGGTTACGGTAAGAGTCACCTTGCCGGCCGGAACGCGACCGAGGCTGAAATAGCCGCCGCTCTCGGTCGGAACCGTGAGGTTGGTGCCTTCCACGTGAACTTCCGCGTCGCGAACGTATTCCTTGTTCACGGTATTATAAACGTGGCCGGTAACAATGCCGGTTGCACCACCGGGCGACTGCGCGACGGCGGAAAGAATAAATGCGAGCATACAGCTCACGAAAACCAAAAGGCGGTGTGGATGTGCGTTCATGGGGTTGGGTCAAACGTCGGGGAATCCACGCGTGTGTAGGGCGAAGAAAACCGACCAGTCGGGACGGGGTTTGAAGACTGCGCCGGTAAATTACCTCAATCGAAAGACCCCATCATCCCTCATTAGAGGGGGTGAATCGAAATTTTTTCGCCCTCCGCCAATTCCTCCCCCCTCTAAGTAGGGATGAAATCGACGCGTGGCCTGCTAAAGTGTCCGCACGAACGGGCCTGAGTACGCTCTTCGTTCTCCCCTGCCCGTTTCCGCGGGTTCCCTTCCCCTCACTTCCCGTTTTCGATTTTTCGCATGCGCATCTTCCGCTGTGGTTCTGTCATCCAAATTCTCCGTACGCTCCTCGCCAGCGCGGTGCTCGCAACTGCGGCGGGAGCCGCGGACCAGGAACCGCGTGCGTTGCGTCCCAGCGACTGGCAGGACAGTCGCACACTGACTGGTGGCTGGCAGTTTGTTCGAAAAGATCTCGGCGGCATCTGGGAGGTTTTGCGCAGCAACGATCGTGCCCTGGATCTGCCGGTATGGAGCAGCGTGGATTTGCCGCACTGCTACAACGCCACTGACGCCGTCGATCCGGACACCTCCTATTATCAAGGTCCCGCGTGGTATCGGACTGAACTTGAAATCCAGAACCCCCACCCGAACGGCCGGACCCTGCTCCAGTTCGAAGGCGCCGGTCAGAAAACCCAGGTCTGGATCGGCGACCGGAAAGTGGCCGACCATTCCGGCGGTTATGACGAATTCACCATCGACATCACGGATGCGATCGCGGCTTACCGCGACTCCTCGCTGGCCAAACTGCCGCCCGCCGATTCACGAATCGCCGCTGGTCGCGTGCCGCTGTCGATCCGCTGCGATAACTCGCGCGATCTCGAAACCCTTCCCTCCGATCTCAGCGATTTCAACCGCTACGGCGGTCTCTACCGGCCCGTGCATCTGGTCTGTCTTCCTGCGGGCGGGATCACGCGGATTCACGCCACACCGAAGCGAGACGCCGACGGATCATGGGAGGTGGCAGTCACCGGTCGTTTCGACGTGTCGTCCCATCAGATCGAGCGCCCGGTCAGGCTGCGGCTCGTGGGACCCACGGGAAAAGTTATTGCCGAAGCGGAAGCCCATGCCGGTTCCTCAAGCGAAGAGCAGACATTGGCCACTTTTAAAATCAGCCAGCCGGAGCTCTGGTCGCCCGAATCCCCCACGCTGTACGGCATCGAAGCAACCGCCGCCGGACCGGGCGGCACGAGCCGGGTGTGGGAGCGCTTCGGCTTGCGCTGGTTTGAATTCGTTGATCACGGTCCTTTTCAGCTGAACGGCAGCCGACTGTTGTTGCGCGGCACCCACCGGCACGAAGACCACGCAGGCGTCGCCGCCGCCATGAGCGAAACGCAAATGGAAGCGGAAATGCGGCTGATGAAATCGATGGGGGTAAACTTCATTCGCCTGGGCCACTATCAGCAATCGCGGCGCATCCTCGAGTTGTGCGATGAGCTGGGCATCATCGTGTGGGAGGAGATTCCATGGTGCCGCGGTGGCATCGGTGGCGACCTTTATCGCGAGCAGGCCCGCGCGATGCTACGCTCGATGATCGACCAGCATTGCAATCATCCGTCGGTCGTCCTGTGGGGACTTGGCAATGAAAACGACTGGCCGGGTGACTTCCCGGTGTTCGAGCAGGAAAAAATCCGGGCGTTCATGAAGGAACTGAATGCCCTCGCGCATCAACAGGACCCCTCCCGCGTCACCGCCATCCGGCGCTGTGATTTCTGCCGAGACATTCCCGACGTTTATTCGCCGTCGATCTGGGCGGGCTGGTATCGCGGCCAGTTTTCGGAATACCGCGACGTGCTGCTGAAGGAATCGAAAAAAGTAAAACACCTCCTGCACATGGAATGGGGCGGAGACAGTCAGGCCGGCCGCTACGCCGAGGATCCCTACGCGCTCCTGCGCGACGTGAAGACGACCGGCGCGGCGGACGAACGCGGCCTGGATTTCCTCGACATCGGCGGAAATGCCCGGGCGTCGCGGGACGGGGATTGGTCCGAGACGTATATTTGCGACCTGGTCGACTGGCATTTGAAGGAACAGGAAAAAATGGCCTGGCTCACCGGTTCGGCGATGTGGCCGTTCAAGGATTTCTCCACGCCGCTGCGACCGGACAATCCGGTGCCTTTCATGAACCAAAAAGGTGCGGTTGAGCGCGATCTCACACCAAAGGAATCCTTTTATGTCTATCAATCGTACTGGACGCGCGATCCGATGATCCGGATTCACGGTCATGCGTGGCCGGTTCGCTGGGGAAAGGCCGGCGAAAAGCGACTGGTGCGGGTGTATTCCAATTGCGACGAGGTGGAGCTGTGGCTGAACGGTGTTTCGCAAGGCGTTCATCATCGCGACAGCCAGGATTTCCCCGCTGCCGGGCTCCGGTGGCAGGTCGCATTCGACGAGGGCGTGAACACTCTGCGCGCGCTCGGCCGGGCCCAGGGGAAAACGGTCAGCGACGAAACCGTCCTTCGCTACGAAACCCGGGCGCCGGGAAAGCCCCACCACCTGCGTCTGCAGGTTTTTCCACGTCCCAACCAAACCTGGCGCGTCCAGGCGGAACTGCTCGATGCGACCGGAGTACTTTGTGTGGAGGCGCGCAACTTTATCCGCTTCGGCCACACGGGAGACGGCAAGCTTCTCGACAATCTCGGCACGGCCGGAGGTTCACAATACGTGCAACTCGCCAATGGCCGCGCCCAAATCGACGTAACGCTTCCGCCGGCCGCTCATGCGATGGTGAGCGCCCACATCGATGGCATCCCCACGGAATTCATCGAACTGGCACAACCCGACGAAACGACGCAGAAGCACGCCGCCCGGCTGAAAGCGACGACTCCGGCGCAACAAGCCGCGGATTTGTCCGGAATCGAACGCGACCGCGTACTGCGGCTGGCCGCCATCGCCATGAAAGTCCAGCCCGTCTCGATCCGCTCGGCGGCACTGCCCGATTTTGCATTAAAAAACGGGATGGTTCCCGGAGACTACCTCTCGATGGGCGATTACTGGTGGCCGAATCCCGCCAGCAAAGACGGCCTGCCGTACATCCGCCGCGACGGAGAAAGCAATCCGAACAACTTTGAATCCCATCGCCTTCTGCTCAGGGAAATGAGCGGCACCGTCGCAACACTGGCGGCGGCTTATCAAGTATCGGGCGACGCCAGGTATGCCCAACGCGCCGCCGACTGGTTGAAGGTCTTCTTTGTCGATCCGGCGTCGCGCATGAATCCCCACCTTCGCTTTGCGCAAATGGTGCCGGGAGTATCCCCCGGACGCGGCATTGGAATCATCGATACGCTTCACCTGGTCGAAGTGCCGCTGGCCGTCGACGCCATTGCCCATGCGCCCGGCGTTGCATCCGAAACCGTCGCAGGCGTGCATCGCTGGTTCGCCGACTATCTTCACTGGATGCTGAACGATCCCAACGGACGCGAAGAAGCCGCCGCCAAAAACAACCATAGCGTCGCGTACACGCTGCAAGTCGCCGTATTCGCCCGTTTCGTGCAGGACGAGGAAGCCCTCGCGCAGGCCCGTCGCAATTTCCTTGAAACCTTGCTGCCTGCCCAACTGGCCCCCGACGGAAGTTTTCCGCGCGAACTCGCCCGGACCAAGGCGTACGGTTACTCGATTTTCCAATTGGACAATGTCGCACTGCTCACGGAAATCCTCTCGAATCGCGATAAGAACCTTTGGGAAACCTCCCTGCCCGACGGACGCAGCGTGGCTCAGGCCGTGGCCTTTCTATTTCCCTACCTGAAAAACCGCGCGACGTGGCCTTTTTCTCCCGATGTCGCTCATTTTGACGCCTGGCCCGTCCGACAGCCTGCGCTGCTTTTCGCCGGTTACCGGCTGGGCCGGCCTGATTATCTTGATTTATGGAAACAACTCCCGGCCGAACCCACCGACCTCGAAGTGCGGCGAAACATGGCGGTAACCCAACCCCTGCTCTGGATTAACCACCTGCCCTGACACGTCGCGGAAACCGGCAAAGAAAGCTTGGAATCCCCGGCTGCCACAAGTTCGCTCAGAGCACTCCTCCTTCCATGCGCCAACCGCTTACCCCCCGTTTGGCAACGCTCGTCCTGCTGTGGCTTGCCCTGGCGTTCGCTGTCCGCGCGGCCGAACCCAGGCTTCTCACCACCGCAGCGGAGGTCCGCGCATTGCCGGCAAGCGTTGCGGAATCGAAAATCCCCGCCAAGTTGCGCGGTGTCGTGACGGCAGCGGAGCCGGACTGGCTGGGCAAGTTTGTGATTCAGGACGAAAGCGCCGGGATCTTCGTTCAAAACGTCGGCAAGCAGCCCAAGATCGGTGATTACATCGAAGTCGCGGGTTGGACCGGGCCGGGCTGGTTTGCGCCCGTGATTCAATCGACGGAATGGACCAAACTTGGCACGTCCGAACTGCCCGCGGCCAAACCGGTGATGATTGAACGTCTCATGGCAGGCGCCGAGGCCTGTCAGCGGGTCGAGCTGACCGGACTGGTTCGCTCGGTTTCCTACGTCGCCTCACAGAAAACCATGGTGGAAATTTCCATCGGCGGTTATCGCGTGCGTGTTTTCCCCAAGCTTCCCTCGCAGCTCGATCCGCGATCGCTCGTCGCCGCCAAGGTTCGTGTGCGCGGCACGGTCGCCACCGCCTTCAACTACGCGCGCCGTCAGCTCACCGGCGTAAGCCTCATGGTGCCCAACGCCGAGGATTTTGTCGTCGAGGAACCGGAACTTCATCCGCCCTTCGAGCAACCCTTGCTCGCGCTGGACGCGCTCGCGAAGTTCCGCACCACCTCCAGCCTCGGGGAAAGAGTCCACGTGAAAGGTGTCGTGACTTTTCAACGTCCCGGTCTCGATCTTTTCATTCAGGACGAAACCGGCGGCCTGCATATCGAAAGCCGACAGGGCCTTATTCTCCCGCTCGGCCGCAGCATTGAAGCCGTCGGATTTTTGGAAATCGTGAATTACCAGCCCGTGCTGCGCGACGCCGTGTTTCGCGAGAGCGGCGGGCCGGCCACGAAGATCGCGGCAAAACCTGTTCCGATGTCGGAATTGCGCGACGGCCTGCACGGCGCGGAGTTGATCGTGCTTCGCGGCACCCTGCTCGATCGCAGCGTACGTCAGGTCCGGCGCGAGGACGCCAGCTTTCTAGGCGTCCGCATGATTTGCACCATTCGCAATAGTGAACAGTCATTCACCGCGGAGTACGAAGGGCCTCAGGAAAGTCCCGCCATCGCGGCCATTCCGCTCGGCAGTACGGTCGAATTGCAGGGACTCGCCTCCCCTGAAACCGGCGAGGACGGAAAACTCAAGGCCCTGGCCTTGCTGTTGCCCGATTGGGAAAGTGTGCGGGTCATCGCTTCGCCCAGCTGGTTCACCGAGGAACGCCTCCTGGTCGGATTCGCGATCGTGTGCGCCCTGCTGATCAGTGTCGTCGCCTGGCTCATGACCATCGCCAAGAAAAACGAAATGCTCAAATTCCTCGTCGCAGAACGCGAAAAGAACCAGCGGGAGCTGCAGCAGGCGCATGATCTTCTCGAAGTGCGCGTGAAGGAAAGAACCGAGCAGTTGAAAGTCGAAATGACCGTGCGCAAAACCGCGGAGCTGGAGTTTCGGGCGGTGCTGACCGAACGCACGCGCCTCGCGCGCGAGCTGCACGATACGCTGGAGCAGGCATTGACCGGAATCGCCCTGCAGCTCGACACCGCCGCCAAGCTTTTCCAGCGAAGCCCCGCCGAGGCCAGCCAACCGCTCGAACTTGCCCGCGGCTTTTTGCGGCAGAGCCAGATCGAGCTGCGGCGTTCCATCTGGGATCTGCGCTCCCGCGAACTTGAGCAATTCGACCTCACCGAGGCGCTCTCGATCGCCAGCCGGCAGATTTCCGCCGGGAGCCGCATCGCCGTCGAAGTGGAAACCGTCGGCGAACGGAAACGGCTGCCGGAAATCGTCGAGGAGAATTTGTTGCGCATCGCCCAGGAAGCCATGACCAATGTCGTGAAACACTCCGGTGCCACGCTGGTGACGATTCGCCTCACCTTTGGTCCGGACACCGCCTCCTTGGAAATCAAGGACAACGGCAGCGGCCTGAGCGCCGATCGCATCGCGGCCCGCAACGACAACCAATTCGGTCTGCTCGGCATGAGTGAACGCGCCAAACGCCTCAATGGCCGGCTGGACGTCAGCAGTTCCCCCGGCGAAGGCACCACCGTCCGTGCGATTATTTCACTCAAGGAAGGACCCACCGCGGCCACGCAACCCTGATCCCATTCCCCGATGTCCTCTTCTGCTGAAATCCGGATCCTCGTCGTCGACGATCATTTCATCGTGCGCATGGGACTGGTCGCGCTGATCAACACGGAGCCCAATTTGAAGGTCGTGGGCGAAGCCGACAACGGCGACCAGGCCGTGCAGCGCTTCGAAAGCCTGCGGCCGGATGTGGTTTTGATGGACCTGCGCATGCCGGGCAGATCCGGCCACGAAGCCACGCGACTCATCCGCCGGCTGGCCACCGATGCGCGGGTGCTGATGTTGTCCGCCTTCGACGGCGACGGCGACATTCATGCGGCCCTGGAAGCCGGCGCGCAGGGCTACGTATTGAAAAGCGCCACGGGCGAGGAGCTCATCCCGGCCATTCAGGCGGTGGCGGCGGGACGGCGCTGGATTCCGCAAAATGTCGCCAGCCGGCTGAAGTCGCGCAATTCCTACGAGCAACTCACCACGAGGGAAATCGAAGTGCTGAACGAACTTGCGCGCGGCCTGGCGAACAAGGAAATCGCGGACATTCTCAAGATCAGCGAATACACCGCCAAGGACCATTTGAAGAGCATCCTCGCGAAACTGCGGGTGGCCGATCGCACCCAGGCCGTGACCGTCGCGCTCCAGCGCGGGATCATTCAACTCTGACTTGAGACCACCAGAAGGTTTGCCCGCGAATTACGCGAATGGACGCGAAATGGTCACAGAGGACACAAAGTCAGGAATGAGTTAAGGGAGGATTGAGACTGGCTTGAACATCCTCTGTGGAGGATGTGCTTCCTCCTCTGCCTCTGTGTAACGCTCCGCTGGTAAACGCGAACGGGCAGTTCTAGAAATCCAAACCCAGAAGCAGTTTTAGCCGTGTATAGTCTGGGGCGCGGCCGTCGGGATTGTCGCGGCGAATTTCGTGGCGAATCGATGTGCTCAGGGTCTCGGTGAACTTCTTGGTCAATTCGATCTGGTTCTCCCAACCGTCGGTGGCCGAAGCGATCGAGTAGTAATAGACGGCACGTTGTGTGAGCGACATGCGCCACGGCAGTTTGAATTCCGTTTCAAGAAACGCCGATTCGACCGCCCGGGAGCTGTGGGAGTCCTGCGCTCCCGTGGTGGTGTTCCAAAGATCGAATAAATTTTCAGAGATGCCGACACGGATTTTTCGCGTGGCGGTGGAAATCAGACTGCGACCGATACCGATTTCCTGTTGGGCGAGAAAGTAATCCGTCGGCGCGCCGGTGACCTTGTCGAAGCTCGCCCGGTTCCATTCAAACGTGGGTCGATACTGGGCAAACCAAAGGCGCGGGAAGGTGTGCCGCCACAGACCGTCGCCCTTGACGAGGTCGGTCGTCGTGAGCTCGTTGGTTTTGCTGTAATCGTAACGGCCCTTGAGCTGCACTTCGTCGTTTTTGAATTTGCGCGTGAGCGATCCCTCCAGCGCCACATTGTTCCGTTCCGCCGTGTCGGACACGACCTCCGTCGAGAAAGCGACCCGGCCGTGCCAGGGGCCAAAGAAGTTTGCCATTTTCGCCGTGAGCACCGCAGGCGAAAACCAATCCCACACGGAAACCTTCTCCGCCTCGGCCCGTTCGGCCGCAGTCTGGAGATTGGGCGCCGGAGTGGTTGCGGTCGGCGCCGCGGCCGGTTTCGCACTTTGGGACGCCACTTTTTCGGTGGGCTTCGACGATTTGATCACCACCGCATTTCCCACCGCAATGTGCAGGGTCCCGAATCGATCGGACTGAAACACAATCGTGTCCGCGTTCTGCTCGACCAGATGGCCCTGCACGCGATCGCCATCCTTGAAGACCAACACGTCGCGTCCATGAGTTTCGGCTGCAGTGGGCTCCTCGGCGTAGGTCGCGATCACAAAAACCCCGCAAAACAAAATGGCGGCAATCTGACGGACGATCTTACTGTAACTCACTGGCATCATCTCGCATTCGACGCACCCGTCACGCCGATGTTTCAATTTTATAAAAGAAAGTTTCCGTTTTCGTACAGCAGGGCAAGGTCGGGCATTCTTGCGCACCACGCAGCGAAAAGAAAGACGTGCGCGGCAGAAAGCAAACGGCATATTTCAGCCGATGCCTCCGTCTCCGCCGGTATTAAAAATATTTCTGGTCGCATTACGACTCGGATGCACCTCTTTCGGTGGACCTCTCGCGCATCTCGCCTATTTTCGCAAAGAATATGTCGAGCGGTTGCGATGGCTCGATGACGGACAGTACGCCGATCTCGTCGCCCTGTGCCAGTTTTTGCCCGGTCCCGCGAGCAGTCAGACAGGCTTTGGCGTAGGTTATCTGCAACGCGGGATCATCGGCGGCCTCGCGGCCTGGCTGGGTTTTACCCTCCCTTCAGCAATGCTGATGATCGGCTTCGCTTATGGTGTGAATGCCCTCGGGGGCCTGGCGTCATCAGGATGCCTGCAAGGACTCAAGGCTGCTGCGGTGGCAGTGGTGGCCCAGGCGGTTTGGATGATGAGCCGGAACCTGACGCCTGATTGGCCCCGGCGCGCCCTTGGCCTCGGCGCGGCACTACTCGTCTCGTGGTTAACGAACGTCTCCAGCCAGGTAATCGTCATCGGCTTGGGCGCAATGATCGGATGGCTGTGCCTCAAGTCCGACAGCGATGGAATATCCGCGAACGTTTCACCGAAAAGTCAGGCTCCGGAATCGCGGTCGCCGGCACCGGCTTCAGCCACGATTTGCCTCGGGCTCTTTTTTCTCCTGCTCGCGGTACTCCCGCTGGCGAGTGTGGCATCCCATAATGCCTGGATCGCAGCGTTCGACCGGTTTTATCGCTCAGGGGCGCTGGTCTTTGGCGGCGGTCACACGGTGCTGCCCCTGTTGGATCGCGAAGTCGTTGCGTCCGGTTGGTTGAGCCATGATCAATTCCTCGCGGGGTACGGGGCCGCGCAGGCATTGCCCGGTCCGCTTTTCAGCTTCAGCGCGTACCTCGGCTGTCTTGCGCTTCCCCTCAACTCAGCCAGTGGCACGGCGAACTGGATCGGCGGAGCATGGACGCTCTGCGGAATTTTTCTTCCGGGTCTGCTCCTGGTGGCGGGCACGCTTCCTTTCTGGCAACGACTGCGAAATCAGGCGGGCGCCCAGGCCACGTTGCGCGGAGCCAGCGCCGCCGTCGTGGGCGTGCTGCTCGCGGCGTTTTATAATCCGGTTTGGGTCAATGGCGTCACCAATGGAAAAAGTTTCGCCATCGCCGCCACCGCTTTTGTCGCGCTGCAAACCCGGAAGGTGCCAATCTGGGCCATGGTAATTGCCGCCGCGCTCCTCTGCGGGGCGTGGCTTTGAGCGCATTGCGCCCCTCCGTTTGCGACGGAAAAAAAAAAACGGGACCCGCTTGGGTCCCGTTTGGGAAATTAAACTTAACCGATTCGCTTCAGACGACGCTTATTCCCAGCTGAGAATCAGGCTGGTGAAATAAAGCGTGTCGAGGCGCTCGATGCCAGGCTGCGGCTTGGACTGATAGTCGTTCGAGATACCGGTCTTCAGCTTCCAGAGCGAAGCGGTGATCGGCATTTCATACGAGGTCTCATGATGCAGGCGGTAGTTGTTGAAATTCTTAAACGCCGGCGTGTACGTGACCACGTTGTTCAACTTGCCGTTCTTGAACTGATAGGCGTGCAGAAGAGCGAGATCGAGGCCAGGCGAGTCAAACTTCGTCCCGTTGGCGTAGTTTTCATAAATGTAACTCACACCCACGCGGAGCTCGAGGTCCTGAATATCATTCTTGATGAGCTTGCGACCGACACCGAAGGCGGTGCTGGAGCGAAGATCGAGGGCTTTGATTTCATCCTTCTCGATCGAAGTGCGGGCGTACCAGACGTTTTTCGCGGAGAAGAAGGAGGAATAGTCCACACCAGCGAGCTGCCGGTTGGCGGTCTCGACGCCATTGTCACGGGCTTTTTCCGCCGCGAGATTGAAGACGAGTTTGTCCTGCGAACTTTCGAGCGTCGCCTTGAACGCGAGCGCACCGCCGAATTTTTCCGAGACGCCCGTGCGACCGTTGACGGCCAGGGCCGCTTCATACTTCCAGGCGCGTTGCAGTTTTTTCACCGCGGGACTGACTTCACCCTGACGCCAGACGGAGGTAACCTTGTCGGCCGGCGTGGACATCTGGCCATCGCTGGCCACCACCACGAGGCCGCTGTCCGTCATACCCACTTTGCCGAGCACGGTGCTGCCGGCGGCCAGTTCGACGTTCACCGCTTCATCGGTGGTGAAGCCTTTGACCTTTTTCTGATCGATCTCGATCTTGCCGGCGAACGCAGTGTCGACCGTCAATTTTCCCGCGTCAGCGGAAAGCAATTTGCCGATGACCACGGAGCCGTCAGTCAGCTCAACCCGGTCCGCAAAGGCGGTACCTGCGAGCGAGATGAACGCGCCCGTGAGAGCAACGCGGATCAAGTTAGCTAATGAGTGATGCTTGGTTTTCATAGAGAGTCGGACACGAAACAGGTTTGGTGCGCGGAATTCAACCGATAAACCTGACCGTTAAGTTTTAGCCGGGTTCCCCGGCCTTGGGGATTGCGCTTTCACGTCCTAAAGCAAAGAAATTACACATGCCACTCCGCGCCTGGTTCCCCACTTACATTTATCACGAGCCGCTGCAAAACAAGGGCTTGGAACGATTCAACGAGGAACTCGGCGATGAGTGCCGCAATCTTCGCGACTACGATGACGCGGGCCGGCGGTGGTCGGAAAAGAATTATCCGGGCGGATACACGTCATATGCCTCCCTAAACCAGCTGCATAAATTCTCTTCTACCTTTGCCGGACTGGAAAAAAAGCTCACCAGCCACGTGCGGCGATTTTCGGCTGATCTCGACATGGATTTGCGCGGAAGGAAGATTCACCTCACCGATTTGTGGGTAAATATCATGCCCGAACATGCGGCGCATAGCCTGCATCTGCACCCGCTTTCGTTCATCAGCGGCACCTATTATGTGGTTACGCCCAAAGGTTGCCCGGGGTTGAAGTTCGAAGATCCCCGTCTCAGCAAATTCATGGCCGCGCCGCCAAAGCTGTCAAAGGCCCGGCCGGTCAACCAACCCCACATCACCTATCCCGCCAAAGCCGGCCACGTGATTTTGTTCGAAAGCTGGCTGCGTCACGAGGTCGCCGCCAACCGCACCAACGAAGAGCGGATCAGCATCAGCTTTAACTATAACTGGAGCTGACGCGTTTTCAGCCGGTTTCGAATGCAACTTTTCGGGAAAATTCGCGTCACAGTGCCGATGCTTTCCTCCGCCTTGTTACGCTCGCTTCCCCTGGTTTCAATTGCGCTCTGGCTTGGCCTCGCGGCCGGCTGCAGCAGTGACTCACACCCGGAAAGGTCCGGTGACGCACCGATGATGATCCCGGATTATCCGACCGCCATGACGGGAACGGACACCTTCATTGACGGCAAGGTATCCGTGGAAATCACCCTGGGCATGCCGACGGATTTTCGTCCCGGCAAAGGGGGCGGTGGCAAAGGCGGCGAAAACCATGGTGGTGGTGGCGGCCATCACCGGGGCGGCGGCGGCCATCGCGGAGGCGGTGGCATGGGCGGCTACGGAGGAGAACCGGGCGGAGAAGGATCCTCCGGCGGAGAATCCGAGGATGGAACACCACGTCCGCACATGGTGGGAAGCACCCTTCCGCCCGCACAGCTCAAGCTGCATTTAAAGAACCTCACCACGGGCGAAACCGTGACCTGTGAAGTGGCGGATTTCAGTTCATCGCTGGGAAATTTTGCCGTGTTTCCCGCCACCTACAAACTTGAAGCCGGCCAATCCGCCGTGTCAGAGACCATGACTTCCCGCCTCGGCGTCGAAGGCAGCGCCATCCCGATCACCGTCGGCGTGCGGGTGGGCAACGGAGAAGTGGAGCGCAAAGTGATCACGCTCCGGTTGATCGCATCCGCGGAGAAACCCTCCGACGCGCCGGCCCCGGCAAAATAAAAGCGGTTTGGCCCCGCCGGCCGGATTATCGCTGATTGGCGGTGCGCCCGAGATCCTGAATTTCGTCCGAAGGAAAAATCAACACCCCCTGATCGCCGCGCCCGAATGAGCAACGCAGCATCGCGCGCGCAACCACCGTCGCGTCGATCGCCCGGTATTTTCGCAGCGAACCGAACAGCAGCGGATCGGCCAGCCACATGATCCCGGACCAAAAACGCTCGCCCCACCGCATTTTCGCCCGCAGTCCCAGCAGCAGGCTCGGTTGAAAAATCGCCAGGGTGCCAAAGCCAAGCACCATCAGCGCATCTTCGGTCTCGCCCTTGACCCGGCTGTAGAAGATGCGGGATTCGGCATTCGCCCCGAGCGACGACACCATAAAAAAACGCCGGGCCCCGTGACGCTGCGCGGCCCACGCAAACGCCAGGACCGCTCCGTGATCGACCGCCCGAAAATTCTCCCGGGAACCCGCTTCCTTGATCGTGGTGCCCAGGCAGCAGAAGGCATCATCGCAGCACAAATCCGCCGGCGTCTTTTCCAGCGCGGAAAAATCCACCATGACCTGTTCCAGTTTGGGGTGCGAAAGCGGTATCGGGCGGCGCACCAACGCCACGACCCGGGTGTAATCCGAGTTGTCCAACAGCTGACGGAGCAGATGCCCGCCCACCAGACCACTGCCACCGGCAATCAAAGCGATACTCATGTTCGACGGTAGCGTGCGACATGTCGGCGCCGGCCGCAAGCCGCGGGACGAATTGCCATTTACCGGCCCTGCCTTTCACTGTCTCCATGGTGGTGATCAGGCGCATGGATGACGGCAAACGTTCCTACACGGCAATTTTCCTGCCGGGTGAAACACCCCGGATTTTTCCCACCACGCCCCAGGAACACGCGCGCATCCTGCAAATTTATAAGCAGGATCGGCCCCATCCTGACATCCTGAACGATTTCACCGAATATAAGATTGGCGCGGATGTGGGAGGCAAATAGCCCCGCGTCGCGGCAAAGCGCGTCCGGAGGCCGCGCTCCACCCTCACAAAGGCTGCAGACGGTCGATTTAAGATTGTCCGGCCGCAGACCTGTGCTTCAACTCCTGCCGTGAGCGATCCCATTCCTCCACCCGAATCGAAGCGACGCGACTTTCGTAATTTCATTCAATCCGTGCAATACGCGCTGGAGGGTTTTTGGGCCGCCGCGCAACACGAGCCCTCGTTCCGGGAGGACCTGCTCTTTGTTGCGATCCTGACTCCCTTCGCCATCTTTTTGCCGGTCAATGCGGTATCCACCGCGGTCATGATCGCTTCGCTGTTCTTGATCGTCATCGCCGAGCTGCTCAATTCCGCCATCGAGTGGACCATTGACGATATCTCCCTCGAAAAACGCCTCTTCGCCAAACGCGCCAAGGACATGGGCAGTGCCGCCGTTTTCATCGCCTACATCAACTGCTTCGTGGTGTGGGCCGTGATCCTGTTTTCCAACTGGGGACGCATCGCGAAGCTCGAATTCCTGACCTGGCCGCCGCCCTTCCTGCCCTGAGGTCGAAACGCGGGCTCAACGCAATTTGCCGAAGAAGTACGTCGCCAATCCGACCATCGCCAGATTGGGCATCATCGCCGCCCAGATGGGTTCGAGCGTCCCGGTGGTTCCGAGCGGCGTGGCGATTTTGCACAAAATGAAATAGATGAAAAACAATCCGATCGATTTCGACACGCCGACCGCGGGGCTAACCCTCATGCCGGACACCGCAAACGGAATCGCAATCGCAACGATGATCAGGGGACCGATCGTATCGAACAACAGGCTGTAGTAACGCACCTCGTAGCGGAGAAATTTCGGGTTCTCCTCCGAGGAGAAGTAATCGGTGATGCGCCGCAACTGGTTAAAGGACAGCTCGGCCTCCTTGCGGTCGATGATCAGCATGAGGGCCGGATCCTCACTGAAATAAGGCACGGTTTTCTCCTCGAACGTCATCGACCGGATCACCTCTCCCTGCTCCGGATCAAACCAGATTTCGCGGCCTTTGCTGAACGTCCAGGCGTGCCGGACCAGATCGTAACGAGCCTCGGTCGCCATGATCCGGGTTTTCTCACGACGCTGCCGGTCCAGTTCCGAAACCGTGGCCCCGTAGGCGGTGCCCGTGACCTGGCTGTAGCGGTTGATAAACCACATCCGGTTCTGCCGGCGATTATCGAAGGCCACGCTTGAAACCAGGCCGAGTGCCCCGCCTGGCGTGGCCTTGGCCGCCTCCGCCTGGATTTTCATGGTTTCATCCATGCTGTGGGTGGCCTCCACCGACCACGGCACCACCCGCGCATTCAAAAGCAGCTGAACCCCGCACAACACAATGCCCGCCATCCAAAGCGACCGGGTCGTGGCAAAAATATTCAGGCCCGCCGCACGCATCGCGGTAAGTTCGTTGTTTCGATGCAGTTTACCCAGCACAAACAGCAGCGACAGCAACATCGACACCGGCAGCACCAACGACAGGAAACTCGGCATCAGGGTGAGATAATACAGCAGAATCGCACCGGCTCCCGCGCCCAATTGAATGAAGTCGCGAAAATTATCGTAAAGCGCGCCCATCATCAGCACGCCGGTCGTGGCGGCCAGAAGCAACACGAGCCATTTCAACCACTCGCGCAAAAGATAACGATCGAAGAGATTCAATCCCGGCCAGTGAAACAACCCCGGCCTCCCGCGGGAAGCCGAATCTCAGACTTCTTCGGGGAACAAGACCTGCTTCCCCGCCCTCATAAATCCATGCACTTGCGGGTTGAAAGCACCAGTACAGTCCACTTGGCTGGCATCCTCCTTCCTCACCCATGTTAAAACGTGTATTGAGTCCGTTTCTCTGCGGATTGATCCTCGGCGCGAGCTCTCTTCCGGCCGCCGACACCATCAAAATCGGCGAATATGCGTCGATCACCGGCAAGGAGGCCAGCCTTGGGCAATCCTCCCACCAAGGCACCCTGCTCGCGGTGGAAACGATCAACGCCGCCGGGGGCGTCCTCGGAAAACAGCTCGAACTCATCACCGAGGACACCCAGTCAAAGCCGGGCGAAAGCGGCACCGCAGTGCGAAAACTTATTTCCCGCGACAAGGTCGTCGCCATTCTCGGTGAAGTTGCCTCCAGCCGCTCCCTTGAAGGTGCGCCGATCTGCCAGCAGGCCAGGGTGCCCATGATCACCCCCGCCTCCACCAATCCCAAGGTGACGGAAATTGGAAATTACATTTTCCGCGTGTGCTTCATCGATCCGTTTCAGGGCCCGGTCATGGCGAAGTTCGCCCTGGGTACGCTGAAAGCCAGACGCCTCGCCGTCCTCTCCAGCAATTCCTCCGCGTACAGCGTGGGCCTCGCCAAATATTTCCGGGAGGCAATCGTGGCGGGCGGCGGAACGATCGTCGCCGACCCCAAATATTCCGAGGGCGACAAGGATTTCAAAGCCCAGCTCACTTCCGTGAAAGCCGCCAATCCGGACGCGATTTTCTGCCCGGGCTACTACACGGAAGGCGCGCTCATCGTGAAACAGGCCCGCGACCTCGGCATCACCGTGCCGGTTTTCGGCGCGGACAGCTGGGAGGCGGAAGACCTGATCAATCTCGGGGGCAAGGCGATGGAAGGCTGTTTCCTTTGCTCGCACTATTCACCGGAAGATCCTTCGCCCCGCGTGCAGAATTTCATCAGCGCTTACCGCCAGCGCTGGGGCAGCGGGTTTGCCCCGGACTCCAATGCGTCGCTCGGTTATGATTCCGTGCTCGTGCTGGCCGACGCCATCCGGCGGGCAGGCTCGACCGATCGCAACGCGATCCGCGACGCGATCGCCGCAACCAAAAACTTCGAAGCCGTCACCGGCACGATCACCATCAACGAAAAACGCGACGCCTCGAAAAACGCCGTGATCATCACCGTCAAAAACGGCCGCTTCGAATTCGTCCAAAGCATCGCGCCCTGAGTTCCTCTGTCATGAAAATCATTTTCCCCTCCTTCCTCACCGCGTTGATCCTCGCGGCCACAGTCCACGCTGCCGACCCCATCAAGGTGGGTGAATACGCCTCGCTCACCGGCAAGGAGGCGGGATTCGGCCAGACTTCCCACCACGGCGTGGTGCTGGCCATCGAGGAAATCAACGCCGCCGGCGGCGTACTGGGCCGGCCGCTCGAGCTGAACTACGAGGACAACCAGACCAAGAACGGCGAGAGCGCGACGGCCGTCAAAAAGCTGATTTCACGCGACAAGGTGATTGCACTGATTGGCGAAGTTTCTTCGGGGCGTTCCCTCGAGGCCGCACCGATTGCGCAGGCGGCAAAAATTCCGATGATCGCCCCGGCGGCGACCAATCCCAAGGTCACCCGCACCGGTAACTATATTTTTCGGGTCTGCTTCATCGATCCCTTCCAGGGCACCGTGATGGCCAGGTTCGCCCAGGACGACCTGAAGGTTCACAAGGTCGCCATTCTCTCCAGCGTTTCGAACGCCTACAGCGTCGGCCTCGCCAAATTCTTCAAGGACAACTTCACCGCCAAAGGCGGGGAGATTGTGACCGACAAAAATTTCTCCGAAGGCGACAAGGATTTCCGGGCGCAACTCACCGCCGTGAAATCCTCCGGCGCCGAGGCGGTTTTCGTCCCCAGCTATTATACCGAGGCCGCGTTGATCGTACGCCAGGCCCGCGATCTCGGCATGACCATGCCCTTCTTTGGCGGCGACGGTTGGGAGGATGAGCAACTCCTCAACATCGGCGGAGCTGCCCTGAACGGTTGTTATTACTCCACCCACTTTTCCGCGGAAAATACCGACCCTCGCGTGGTCGATTTCGTCGCCAAATACAAGGCCCGCTGGTCCGGTGAGAAGCCCGGCGCCTTTTCCGCCCTCGGCTACGACAGCGTCTATGTGCTGGCCGATGCCATCAAGCGCGCCGGCACCACGGAAAGCGCAAAGCTTCGCGACGCCCTGGCTGAAACCAAGAATTTCTCCGGGGTGACGGGCATCACGAACATCGATGCCGATCGCGACGCCTCCAAGCCCGCCGCCATCATCGCGATCAGGGATGCAAAATTGACGTTCTTCAAGACGGTGGCGCCGTGAAGGGTCGGTCTCAGTTGAGAGCTGAGAGTTGAGAGGATCGATCACCGTATGTTCAACTTCGAGAAGCTGACCGTGTGGCAAAAGGCGACTGCTTTTGCCGGTATGATTTACCGGACGACGCGGACATTTCCGGCTGAAGAACGTTTTGGCCTGACCAACCAAATCCGACGGGCCGCGACGTCGATCGCTTCTAATATTGCGGAGGGTTCGGCTCGTCCGCCTCCTGACTACGCCAAATTTATTGGCTATGCTTCAGGCTCACTCTACGAAGTTGTCACGCAATCGACCCTCGCTCGCAATGAAAGCTTTCTTCTAGAAAGCGATTTTGACCAGATCTATCGTGATGCAGAAGAGATCTCTCGTATGTTGAGCGGGCTACGCAAATCTCTTGAATAGCCGCCTCCCCACTCTCAACCCTCAGCCCTCAACTCTCAACCCCATCCGGTGACCGAATTCCTGCAACAGCTGCTCAACGGGCTTTCCCTCGGCGCGATCTACGCGCTCATCGCGCTGGGTTACACGATGGTTTACGGCGTGCTGCGGTTCATTAATTTTGCTCATTCGGATGTGTTCATGGTGGGAGCGTTTATCGGTTACTATCTGGGACGCCACGTGCCCGAAGGAACGATCTGGGGTGGCGTGCTGGTGATGGCAGGGGCGATGATCGGCTGCGCGCTGCTGGGCATGTTGATTGAACGCCTGGTTTATCGTCCGCTGCGGTCCTCGCCCACGCTGAATGTACTCATCACCGCAATCGGCGTCTCGCTTCTGCTCGAATACAGCGGACAGCTCGTCTTTGGCGCCGCACCGCGTACCTTCCCGGCGATTTTCCCCTCGGCCAATTTTCATATCGGCGAACTGAGCATTTCCAGCAACCAGCTCATCGTGATTGGCGTAACGCTGATCCTGCTCCTGACACTGAATTTCATTGTGATGAAAACCAAGATCGGCACCGCGATGCGTGCGGTCTCGCTGAATCCCAAGGCGGCGGCGCTCGTGGGCATCAACAACGATTTCGTCATCTCGTTCACCTTTGCGATCGGCTCCGCGATGGCTGCGGCGGGCGGAATTCTCTATGCGCTCAACTATCCCTCCATCGATCCGCTCATGGGCGTGCTGCCCGGCCTGAAGGCATTTGTCGCCGCCATCCTCGGCGGCATCGGCAACATCCCCGGCGCGGCGCTCGGCGGCTTGTTGCTCGGCACGGTGGAAACGTTTGTCGGCGGCAGCGAGTGGTCGACTTACAAGGATGCGATCGCCTTCACCATCCTGATTGTAATTCTGCTTTTCCGCCCCGCGGGCCTGCTCGGAAAATTCACCGTGGAAAAAGTCTGAAAATTTCAAACCGGGATGGCCACAAAAAGTCACCAAAAGCTGTTTCTGCCTCCGGGAACGTGCGTCGCGCCTATAGGCGCGCGGAAGATGTTCGCCGTTTCATTAAATCATTTTCGTGACTTTTTGTGGCTAAATAATCCGGTTACATCGCTTCGGTCTGTCGTCCGCGTTCGTTGACCCATGCCGCGCCCGCATCTCTATCTTCTGGTCAGCTTGCTCGCGGCGTTTGGCCTCTCGTATTTTTCCTTCGACCCTTATCACTTGGATGTGCTGACCGGCATCGGGATTAATGTGATCCTGGCCGTTTCGCTTAATCTCGTGAATGGCTACACGGGCCAATTCTCGCTCGGCCACGCCGGTTTCATGTCGGTCGGTGCCTACCTCGCCGCCGCAGTGAGTGTCTTTCTCGGCCCGAAATTGCTCGGGGAGGACGGAGGCACGGCCTGGCAGCAAGGATTGCTTTTTTTCGGCGCATTGCTGGCAGGCGGCATCAGCGCCGCGCTCGCCGGACTGATCGTCGGCGTGCCTTCGCTCCGGCTTAAAGGCGACTACCTCGCGCTTGTCACCCTGGGGTTCGGTGAGATCATCCGCGTAATTTTTCAGAACGTCGAAACGCTGGGCGGCGCGCTGGGTCTCAATGGCATTCCCGCCTACACCTCGATCTTCTGGGTGCTCGCCTTCGTGGCCCTCGCCGTTTTCACCGTCACCTGTCTCGTAAACTCGACTTATGGCCGGGGCTTTCTGGCGACTCACGACGATGAAATCGCGGCGGAAGCCATCGGGCTGAACACCACCCGCTACAAAATCGTCGCCTTTGTCGTCGGCGCTTTTTTCGCCGGGATCGCCGGCGGACTTTATGGTCATTTCAAGATGACCATCACCCCCACGGGCTTCGATTTCACCAAGAGCATTGAAATTGTCGTCATGGTCATCCTCGGCGGCATGGGCAATACCCTCGGCGTGATCCTCGCTGCCATCCTGCTGACGCTGCTGCCCGAGTTGCTGCGCCCGGTCGCCGACTATCGCATGGTGATTTATTCGGCGATGTTGATCGTGCTGATGCTCGTGCGACCGCAGGGGCTTTTTAATTTCAAGTGGGGAAAGGCAAAATCCTGATGCCCACGCCGCTGCTACAACTCGACAGGGCGACGATCAAGTTTGGCGGCCTGATTGCCGTCAACGCCGTCGATTTTTCGATGTTCGAAGGCGAATTGCTCGGCCTCATCGGTCCGAACGGGGCGGGAAAAACCACGGTCTTCAATCTCATCACCGGTGTCTATGCGCCAACGGAAGGCGCTGTCCGGCTGGCCGGTCGGGATCTCGCCGGCCTCAAGCCGTTCGAACGCGCCGAACTCGGCCTTGCCCGCACCTTTCAAAACATCCGTCTTTTCGGATCACTCAGCGTGATCGACAATGTCCGCGTCGCGATGAACCTGCATCGCGAGACCAGTCCCTGGCAAACGTTGGTCCGGTTGGGGCGGTTCCAACACGACGAAGCGGCGATCACCAAGCGGGCCGAGGAGCTGCTGGATATTTTTAATCTGCGCCGGTTTCGCGATGCGCCGGCCAAAAGCCTGCCTTACGGCGAACAGCGCCGGCTCGAGATTGTCCGGTGCCTCGCCACACGCCCGAAAGTGCTGCTGCTCGACGAACCGGCCGCGGGCATGAATCCAACGGAGAAGGTCGAGCTGATCAGTTTGATTCAACGCGTGCAGCGGGAATTCAGTCTTTCGGTTCTGCTCGTCGAACATTCCATGAAAGTCGTGATGAGCTGCTGCCAACGGATCGCCGTACTCGACTATGGAATAAAAATCGCGGAAGGCGGTCCCGCCGAAATCCAGGCCAATCCCAAAGTGATCGAAGCTTATCTCGGCGAAGATCACCAAAAGTCGCTGTCGCACCACTAGGACACTTATGACTTATGATTTTCGATTTATGAATAACGGACAAGTGAACGACCCAAGGCTCCGTCGTTCGCTCAAATCGGAAACCATCAATCATAAATCATAAATCCTCCGGATGCTTTCCGTCAAAAATCTCGAAGTCTGTTACGATGCCATCAGCGCGCTGGGCGGCGTCTCGTTTTCGATCGAGGCCGGGCGCATCGTAACGCTGATCGGCGCCAACGGCGCGGGAAAAACCACCACGCTCCGCACCCTCTCCGGGCTGCTGCGGGCGAAGTCAGGCAGCATCACTTTCAAGAACGAGGACATCACCCGGCTGCCGCCGCACCAGATCGTCGCCCGCGGACTGGGCCACGTCCCGGAAGGCCGCATGATTTTCGGCAATCTCACTGTGGACGAAAATCTCGCCATGGGCGCCTATCTGCAAACGGATCGCGCCCGGATCGCGCAAAACCGCGACTACGTCTTCAGCATTTTTCCGCGATTGAAGGAACGGCTCGCCCAGGCCGCGGGCACGCTTTCGGGCGGCGAGCAGCAAATGCTGGCCATCGGACGCGCGCTGATGAGCGACCCCAAATTGCTGATGCTGGACGAGCCCTCGCTCGGCATCGCCCCGAAATTGATCAGCACGATTTTCGAAAAGATCGTGGAGATCAACCGCACGCATGGCCTGACCATCCTGCTCGTCGAGCAAAACGCCCGACTCGCGCTCGAAATCTCCCACGACGCCTACGTCCTGGAAACCGGCCGTGTGGTGTTGCAAGGCCCCTCGGCCCAGTTGCGCACCAACCCTGATTTGAAAGCCGCGTATTTGGGCGGTTAACCCAATTCAGCAGGAGTCTCGCAAAGGATTCGAAGGAAACGAAGGGCAGAGTCCGACATTTCCATTCCTTCGTTTCCTTCGAATCCTTTGCGAGACCTCTTCCGGGTCTTGATCACACCTTCAGTTATTTTTTCCGAAGAATTCCCAGCAGAGGATGGCCGCGGCGGCGGACACATTGAGTGACTCAACCGCATCCGTACCGGGAATCTTCACGAGCCGGTCGCACTTCGCCGCAACTTCGGGCGACATGCCTTTTTCTTCGTTGCCCAGAATGACGGCGGGAGGGCGCGGCAATCCGCGCTCCCTGGCCGCCGACGGCGAAAGTTGATTCCCGCGCAAACTGGTACCCACCAGAAAATGGCTGCGTTGCAGATCGGCGCACAGCGCGGGCAAGGAAGGGACCCGGTAAAAATCCACGAACTCCATGCCGCCTTCCGCCACCCGATAAGCCGCCTCGCCGGGCAACGCCTGGGCCGGATGGTCGGCCACCACGATCGCCTGTACCCCGAAAAACGCCGCCGTGCGGACGAT
Organism: Verrucomicrobiota bacterium; assembly: GCA_048498875.1. Lineage (GTDB taxonomy): Bacteria > Verrucomicrobiota > Verrucomicrobiia > Opitutales > Opitutaceae > Lacunisphaera. Next base: position 1,353 of record JBEHXD010000019.1, on the reverse strand, counting down.
CGCCCCGATATTGTTGGCATTGCCCACGCGATCGAGCAGCAGGAGCGGAGCCTTGGTCCGGCCCCACGTGTCGAGCACCTCGCGCGTCACCTTGAGAAAGGGGCGTTCACCAATCACCGCAACGATTCCGCCGTGATGCTTCGTGCCTGCGACCTTTTCCAATTCAGCCGGCTCCACCTGTCGGTAAACTTTTTTTGCCTGGGCCAGCAGCGAACAAAACTCCCCCGCGCGGCGTCCGCTCGGTGCATCGAAAAACAGCCGCCGGACATCCGCGGGATGCCGGGCAAACAAGGTCGATACCGCCTGCCACCCGCAGACGTTGAGTTCGCGCGCTTTGGCGACGATTTGCGGTTTGGGTTTCATGAATTCACTTCTCCCACCACGGTAAATTCCTCGCGGTCATGATAGAGATGCCGGATGCGCACGTTGCCGGCGTGAGTCACGAACGGCGATGACGACGCCCGCAATTCATCCAACAGCCGGATCGAGTCCACGTGCCCAAACTTGAAATTGATCACAAAGTGGCGGCACCACCGGTTCGCGAGCCAGGGCTGCGCGATGTTCTGCATCACATGGTGCGGCTCCTCGACGAGATCGCAAAACAGCCAGTCGTACACCGTGCCCGCTGGGGGTTGGAACTTGAAAGCATCCTCCAGCCGGTGCGCAATCGCCGGATTGTTCAGCGCACCACCTTTCAGCGGCCCGTTGTCGACCGCAATCACCTGCGCCCCGCGTTTCGCCGCGCTGTAGCTCCAGCCGCCCGGAGCCGCGCCGAGGTCCACGACCGTTTCACCGCCCTGCGGCTCCCGGCCGAGAACGATGTAGGCTTCCTCCACTTTCAAATACGAACGCGACGGCGCGGCATCGTCATCCGCCATCCGCCGTTGCCCGCCCTGCCACGCATCGCGCGAAACGAACACCCGGCCGAAATCAGCGAAGAACACGAACAGCCCGCGCGCTGCTCCCGCCCCACGAGGCAGTTCAAACGTCGCAAGTTTTGCGACTCGGGAAAGTTTCTTCTTCAACAGTTCGCCAAAGGCTTTCTCGACGGCACTCGCGCGACGGCCGAGCCCGACCACTTCCGGCACCATTTGAAAGACACACGGCCACGCGGCATCGAGGCGCTCTCCGCGCAAGCTTTCGAAAAAGAAGTCGGCGAGTTGTTGTGCCAGGGCATTCACGGATTCGCCTTTCAGTTCCCGCACCGAGGTCATCGTGATTTGGGGGAACGCGAGGTCAGCCAACGACACCTTGACCGCGTCACCCGGAATTGGCTCTGCCCTCGCCCACCCCGGTCCCTTTTCGATCACGTTTCCGTCGTAGCAGGCTCTCACGCGCCAGCCGGGCGGCACG